>SVKW01000097.1 GCA_015068285.1 Oscillospiraceae bacterium
ACTTGCGAGCCTCGTCTGTCGGCATATTTTCCAGCTTTTCAAATGAAATCTCCCCGTTTGCCACAGCTTTTGCCGCATTTAAAATATATTTTGCACGGTAACCGCTGCGCAAAACATCAAGGTCAGCCAGCTCAAGAGATGCTATCCTTTCGGCAGTCGGGAAGGCATATCCGCCCTCGATTTTCTCGCCGAAATTTTCGCACAGGGTTGCAACGATTTTCTGGATTCGCGAAATATTATTGCACTGGGAAATTATAAAGGAGCAGAGCGCCTCCCACGGGTCCTGCTTTAAAAGGCGCAGGCCGAGACCGTACTCGACAGCCTGAGCGAAAAACTCATCGCCTGTGAAGGCCTTTGCAATGCTTTCGTAGCTTCTGTCAAGGTCAAAATATCTGCGCCAGATGTTTTCAAAATCGGCTTTTGAAGCCGTCATATACATAGCATTTTCGTCAGCCCAGACGGTAAGCTTTCTGCCCATGGCAACCCCCTCAAACTTTCCGTCCTTTTCAAACCAGCGGAAGCACTGGCCGCATTCAAAGGTGTGCTTAGGGGCAAAGCGCTCGATATTATTTATTTCTATGTAATTTTCATGCTCGATAATGTTCATAATGGACCTCGCTGTATAAGTTATAAGTAAAAGTGAATGGTGAAGAAGTGCGGAGTGAACTGCGTTCACATTGGATACGTAACAATCCCTCCGTCACACATTCGTGTGCCACCTGCGACTCGCTAAGAGCCGCCTATGGCGGTTGCTCGCATGCACGCCGCCTGCGGGCGGTGTCCCTTTACACAAGGGAGGCAAGGAAATTTTGAAAACGAAAGTCTTGTGGTAAAGTCTGTGTTTTCACCAGAAGTGTAACCCACCCCAATGTGTCCATATGTGAGGAACGAACACACAAGGGGGTCCAGGGGGTGTCCCCTTGGTCCCGTGATCAAACTGCGTGGATCAGTTTGGGCATTTTGCTTCTTTTGTGCAAGCATAAAGAAGTCGTCGAAGACGCTCCACGCCTTGCGCGTGGCGAGAAGGTTTTCGATTTAATTAAAACTTTAATTTGCAAATAATATTCAGGACACCTCATCCGTCACGGCATTGCCGTGCCACCTTCCCCTCAAGGGGAAGGCTTTAGTACTATGCCACTATTATAGCATATTTTACCGATGTTTTCATCAGAAAAATTTGTGATTTTTTGTTGACATCGGGGCGAAATTGTGTTATATTTATGGGAATAACAAGTCAAATAAACTAAATGGAGGAATATATGGTAAACGATAATTTTGAAACAAAGTTTCTCAAGCAGGGCATCACATTTGACGATGTGCTTCTCATCCCTGCAAAGAGTGACATCGTGCCTTCTCAGGTAGAGCTGGGCACAACTCTCGCTAAGAACATCAAGCTCAATGTCCCTATCATCACATCTGCTATGGACACAGTTACAGAAGCTCGCATGGCTATCGCTGTTGCCCGTGAAGGCGGTCTTGGCATCATCCACAAGAACATGACTATCGAAGAACAGGCTGATCAGGTAGACCAGGTAAAGCGCTCTGAAAACGGCGTTATCCACAACCCATTCTTCCTTTCCCCAGATCATACACTCAAGGATGCAGACAATCTTATGGGCAAGTTCCGTATTTCCGGTGTTCCAATCTGCGAAGACGGCAAGCTCGTTGGTATCCTCACAAACCGTGACCTCAAGTTCCAGACAGACTACGCTCAGAAGATCCGCGGCGTTATGACAAGCGAAAATCTTGTTACAGCTCCTGTCGGCACAACTCTCGAAGAAGCAAAGAGCATTCTCGCTGCTCACAAGGTTGAAAAGCTCCCACTCGTTGACGAAAACGGCGCTCTCAAGGGTCTTATCACAATCAAGGACATCGAAAAGGCTGTTCAGTATCCTAACACAGCAAGAGACGCACGCGGCAGACTTCTCTGCGGCGCTGCTATCGGCGTAACAAAGGACGTTCTTGACAGAGCAGGCGCTCTCATAAACGCAGGCGTTGACGTTCTCGTTCTCGACTCTGCTCACGGCCATTCCCAGAATATCATCAACTGCCTCAAGAAGGTTAAGGAAGCATTCCCTGATACACCTGTTATCGCAGGTAACATCGCTACAGGCGCTGCTGCTGAAGAACTCATTCTTGCAGGCGCAGACGCAGTTAAGGTCGGTATCGGCCCTGGCTCCATCTGCACAACTCGTGTTGTTGCCGGTGTTGGTGTTCCACAGATCACAGCTATCTATGATGTAGCTTGCGTAGCTAAGAAGTACGGCATCCCTGTTATCGCTGACGGCGGTATCAAGTATTCCGGTGACATCGTAAAGGCTATCGCAGCAGGTGCTGACGTTATCATGGCTGGTTCCCTCTTTGCAGGCTGTGAAGAATCCCCGGGTGAAACAGAAATCTACCAGGGCAGACAGTTCAAGGTATACCGCGGCATGGGCTCTCTCGGCGCAATGAGCAAGGGCTCGGGCGACAGATACTTCCAGGCTGGCTCCACAAAGTTCGTTCCTGAAGGTGTTGAAGGCCGTGTTCCTTACAAGGGCCCTGTTTCCGAAACAATTTACCAGCTCATGGGCGGTCTCCGCGCTGGTATGGGCTACTGCGGTTCCAAGACAATTCCTGATCTCCAGATGAATGGTCAGTTTGTTCAGATCACATCCGCATCCCTCAAGGAAAGCCATCCACACGATATTTATATCACTAAGGAAGCTCCTAACTACTCTCTCTCCCTCTAATGCGTTACTCAACTGTATTGTTTGACCTTGACGGCACTCTTACAGAATCGGGCATCGGCATAAGAAAATGCTTTGACTATGCACTTGAAACTCTTTTCCCGGGCAAGGTCTGGGACGAAGAGCTTTTCAGCGGCATAATCGGTCCGCCTCTTATCTGGTCATGCCGTGAGACTTTCGGCTTTGACGAGGAGACATCCCACAAGGCTGTTGCCCTCTACAGAGAGCGTTATGACCGTGTGGGCAAGTTTGAAAACCGCCTTTATGACGGCGTTGAAGATATGCTTGAAGCTTTGCACAAGGCGGGCATTGAGATCTGCCTCTGCACAAGCAAGCCTGAGCATTTTGCCCACGATATCATTGAGCATTTCGGCATTATGAAATATTTCACTTTTGCAGGCGGCGCATCGAGTGGCGAGGAAAGAAACGATAAGATCGCTGTTATGCGCTATGTGCTGGAAAATATCGCCGAAAAGGACAAGTCGAAGATTCTTATGGTGGGCGACAAGCACCACGATATGGAAGCGGCTCAGCTTCTTGGGCTCGACTGCGCAGGCGTGCTTTACGGCTACGGCAGTGAAGACGAGCTTATGGCTTATCCTCATGTTATCCTTGCAAAGGACGCAAATGAACTGAAAGAGTTTATACTTAAATAAAATAAGGGACGGTAGAAATACCGTCCTTTTTTTGCGTATTAAAAAGACCACCCTTATGGATGGTCTTTTGATTTTATACTATACTCTGCCGACAGGAGCAAGATATACTACGAATTCGTCTACGCCGTCGATTTCGCAAAGCTCATCGACCTTCTGCTGGTTGTAAGCGCCGATGCCGCAAGTGCCGCATCCGATAGCTTCACAAGCGAGGTAGAGATTCTGGCAGACGTGGCCGACATCGATGAGAACGACCTTCTGTGCGTGTGTCGGGTAACGCCATTCAGAGCGGTACATAACAGCGCTCCAGAAGAATGTTACAGCACAGCGGCCGACGAAAATCTGCTTATTTGCAGATGCGCCGACGATTTCTTCCATATCGTCGCCGTATTCACGGACGAGAAGGAGCTTGTGTTCTTCAGGGAGATAGCGGTAAATAGCGCGCTTGAGGCCTTCAACATTCATGCAGGCAAGGTATGTTTCAAAAGGATGGCGTGCGCCTGCAGATGGGACTGTGCGGAGAGTTGCTGTCTTGCCAGGGCGATAATCGCGGATGCCCTGTGTATTGAAAAGAAGGTAGGAAAGCTCTTCAAGGGAGATGCTTTCCTTTTTGAAAAGTCTGTTGGACTTTCTTTCAACGAAAGCGCGTGAGAGATCATTGTGCTTGAGAGCGCACTTTTCAGGAGCAGGCAGGTCAATGATTTCGCCGTTTGGGTCATAAGGCTTTACAAGCGGTGGCTGTGGCTTGCCGAGACTCTGGTCGGACTTGACATGGTCTGTCCATTCGTGATCCTTGAGATAATAACGCAGGGTTATAGGGTCGAGTTCTCTTAATTCTTCTGACATAAGTGTTTACCTCTTTCTTCAGTTTTTGTTTATAATATAATATTATAACATATCAGCGGAAAATACAAGAGTTTTTTAAGCTATACATTAAAAAAGCCACTCAGATGAGTAGCTTTTTTTCGGACCGTCGGGGACGCCGGTCCCTACACAGTTTTACTTCTTTTCCGCAATGATAACTCTTACCAGCTTGCCGAGGGACGGGCCGAAATTGTCCACATAGCCGCGGACTGTGTAATCGTCATTGCCTAAAACTGCCGACATATTTGTCTGGGAATAGGTCTTGTTATCATAGATATAGACCTGAACATCGCCCCAAATGGTGACGCTTTCGCCGTTGCCAACAGCCTTTGTGCCTTCGATAGAGGAAATTGTAATCTGCTCAAGATTCTTGATCTGTGTCACAGCGCCGTTCTTTACGGCAAATCTTGCAGGGCCTGCCTCTGCGCCGAGCATAGATGTGTTCGACTGATATGCCCCTGCCTTGCCGCCGATAATATACTGATATGACGAGCTGATATTGAAGCCTGCGCTCACTTCGACAGCGTTTGTCACAACGCCGTAGGAATAGGCATCGCCCGTCACATCGTCGAAAATAATCTTTGCAATCTTGTCATTTTCGTCAAGCTCATAGTATCTGAAAGCGGACGATGTGAAGCTTGCGCCCTTGAGGCGCTGAGGATAAACGACAGTGTAAATGCCCGATTCGGTAACGTCAATCATCTGCACGTCGTCAGCGAGAGCGTAATTGCCGATTTTTGTGCCTGCATCGTTGACCTTGCCCGAAATGCCCTTGTCGGAAGTTTTGGAAACTGTCAGCTTGCCGTTTGTCCAGACAGCCTTGAGAAGGTCGCCCACTTCATAGGTGCTTGTGACATTATATGTTCTTTCGATGCCGTCAGCGCAGATAACGGTTGCCGACTTTGATGTCTGTGTAAGACCGAGATTGTCTGTGTAGCTTGTGCTACCTGTGGAAATCACAACGCCGTATTCTGTTGCGTTGAGCTTATCAGGAGAAATAACATCGGCAACAGAGCCGTCCATACCGAGAAGGAGGGTTACAGTATCGCCGTATGCAAACTCGCCCATTGCCGAAAGCTTGTAGGCGGCAGAGCTTGTGCCGAGAGTGTAATTTGTGCCTGCAACTGTCACCGAGGACGGATTTGTCTTGCTCGGGGCGGCATTTGTGAATGTGCCTGTCACCTTATTGGAAAATGCCCACACAGTGCGCATACCGCTGTTGTAATAATAGACATCATAAGGCATGATTTCGTTTAAAGAAGACACCGTACCGTTGCGGTATACCTCCATATTGCCTGCAAAAGGCAGGCTGAGGCTTGCATTTTCTGTCACATAAGGACCCTTCATATTCTTTTTCACCAGCGCGCTGTAGTCGATTTCGCCCGAAGCATTGAGGGTGTAGCCCAATGTCTGACCGTAGACCTGACCGCTCTTTGTCTGGGCTGTCAGGAGATTGTAGAAAAGGTACATACAGTCTTCGCGTGTGATAAGCTGACCGCGCTCCTTGCTTATGCCGTCTTTAAGACCGAGGGAGGAAAACTTTGCAAGCTGGGCGTATGGGAATGAGCCGCTTAAATCGCTTGCTGTATAGCCCAGAAGGCGGATGGAGGCTGTTGCCGCTTCCTCGATGGTGATATTATTGCCAGGGCGGAATGTGCCGTCCGTGAAGCCGATAAACCAGCCTGCGTTTGCGGCAGTTTTGATGTATTCAGCAGCCCAATGGGTGTATTTCACATCTTTGAATGGCGAAATATTGCTGCCTTCGCCTATTGTATCCTTGTAAATGCTTGCGGCAACCATCATTTTTGCAAACTCGGCGCGGGTGACATTGGCGTTGAGGTTCATATTGCCGCTTTCATCGCCCACCATAATTCCTGTGGCTTTTACAGTCTGGTAAGCGGCTGTGTAGTTTGTGCCTGCAGCATTGGCAATAATCGGCACAAGACCGAAAATCATGCCGAATATCAGCAGGGCGGATATAAATCTTTTCATTTATATTTCCTCCGGAAGAAATTATTCCCGCAAGCGGGAGTGATATTTTTGCTGACGCAAAAGCGAGATGCACTGCGTGCCCGATATATTTGCTGTGCAAATGCGATATATTTTCCTGCGGAAAATGTTAAGGTGTGGCAGAGCCACATTGGATAAAAATTCACTCCCTCAGTCACGCTATTGCGTGCCAGCTCCCTCGTCTGAGGGAGCCAGGAGATTGTACAAACCGCAGAATATTCTTCGTTACACTAAGTCTGACGCTGCACTTTTACTCATATCTCAATGCGTCGATCGGATTGAGGCGGGCGGCTTTTTTCGCAGGCAGATAGCCAAACAGGATACCGATGCCGACAGAAATGCCGAATGCAAGGGAGACCGAGCCGATTGTCGGTGTGACCTTCATCTCAACCTCAAGCACGGCGGAAATGACCTGGGTCGCGATTTCCGAAAACATATAGCCCATTCCTATGCCGACGACACCGCCGAGAGCCGAAGTCGTTGCCGCTTCGATTACAAACTGCGCCATAATATTTCTCTGCTTTGCGCCCAATGCCTTGCGGATGCCTATTTCGCGTGTGCGCTCTGTGACAGAGACCAGCATAATATTCATAATGCCGATACCGCCGACAACGAGAGAAATTGCCGCAATGCCTGCCAGCACATAGACCATAATATCTATCATCTGGCTCATAACATCGAGGATTTCCGAAAGGCTGATGACGAGATATGCCGAATCTGAGCCGAATATCTTTTCAAGCTTTTCTTCGATTATCGCCTTGCTCTCCGAAATATTATCCTCTGAAACCACAGCGAAGGTATAGGAGCTTATTCTGCCTGTATTGCTGAGACGAGCCGCCGTTGTATAGGGAATAAAAATGCTGTCGTCGGTTGTACGCTGGGCGGAATCTGCCTCTTCCTCCATAACGCCGATTATTGTGAAGGTGTTGCCGCCTATTCTGATATTCTGCCCCAGCGGATTGCCTGTGAAATACTCTTTGGCAATATAGCTGCCGATAACACAGACCTTGCTGCGGTTTTCCATATCAATATAGGATAAATCGCGGCCGTTTGCCACCTTATAGTCCTTCATATAGAGGTAATCCTCTGAAACACCTGTGACCGAGGTGGTAGACGCCGTTTCTGTGCCGATATGAACTGTGCCGCTGAAATCGACTGTCGGCGAAAGGGCGTCAAGATACTGAGGATTATCCTCCACAAGCTGATACATATCCTCCTCAGAAACGCTTCGTGAGGAGCCTCTGCCAATAACGGTTACTGTCAGCAGATTTGTGCCCATACTCTTGAAAGAGTCGGTCATATAGGTTTCCATTCCGTTGCCCAGACCTGTTATGACTATGACGGCAGCAACGCCTATGATGATGCCGAGCATTGTCAGCAGCGAGCGGACCTTGCTGGACATTATGTTTTTTATTGCCATTGAAAATGACTGGCGAAGTGACATTATCCCTCACCTCCGTCTTCTACCGAAACAGGCTTCGGCGCACCCTTTGCAGGGCCGTCATAGACAACCTTGCCGTCCTCAAGCC
>SVKW01000098.1 GCA_015068285.1 Oscillospiraceae bacterium
TGAGAACAGAGCGAGCATGATGATGAGTGTCACCATATTGCTTGGCACGAAGGAGAAGAATACGATAATCATAAGAAGGCTTGGTACCGACTGGAAAATATCGACGACACGCATGAGAATTGCGTCGACCTTGCCGCCTACATAGCCGGAGACCGAGCCGATAAGTGTGCCGATGATAACAGAAACGACCATTGCGGAGAAGCCGACAGAGAGGGAAACTCTGCCGCCGTAGAGAGCTCTTGTAAAGGAGTCTCTGCCCAGCTCGTCTGTGCCGAACCAATGCTGTGCAGACGGACCTGCCATCTTGTTCATAACGTCCATTTCATCAGGGTCATACGGGGAAAGGAATGCAAAAATCGAGGAGAAAATGATTGTAAGGAGCACAATAAGGCAGAGAATTGCCAGCTTGTTCTGCCTGAAAGACGAAACGAGCTGCTGGAATACTGTGCGCTCAAAAGAGGCTTCAACCTTGTTTTCGTCCTTGACAGCCTTGGCAAAATCTTCTGCGCGGATAGCTGCTTTATCAAGTGGTGTAAGTAACTTAGCCATATTTTACTCCTTTCCGATCTTGATTCGTGGGTCTGCGATACCATAGAGCAGGTCGGCAAGGAAGTTGCCGAGAAGCAGGATAGTACAGGAGAACATTGTGATGCCCATAACCATTGGATAGTCGCGGTTGTTGATGGAGCTCATGCCGAGAGTGCCGAGACCGGGCCATGCGAAAACAGATTCAACGATGAAGGAACCTGTGACGAGAGTGCCGAAACGGGAGCCTACTGTTGTGATAACAGGAAGCATACAGTTTTTGAGCACATGACCATACATGATGCCGCGCTTTCCGATACCCTTGGAAAGAGCTGTCTGCACATATTCCTCCTCCATCTGTGTGATAGTGTTGGAGCGTATATAGCGGACAAAAACAGCCATATTGTTAAGGCTGAGTACGATAGCAGGCAGAATACCGTGTTTGATTACGTCCCAGTTAGATACAACGCCGATTGTACGCATACCTGAGGACGGCAGCCATTTGAGCTGCATGGAAAATACGATGATGAGCATAATGCCAAGCCAGAATGCAGGCATTGAAACGCCAACGTATGTAATTGCCGAGATTATATTGTCAATCCATGAGTTTTTATGGGTACCGGCTATAAGCCCCAGCGGTATTGCCACTATCAGCGACAGGATAAGCGATGCGCCCATAAGACCGATTGTTGCAGGAAGCTTCTTGAGGATTTCGTTAAGAACAGGTTCTTTTGTTGTGAGAGAAATGCCCCAGTTGCCCTGCACCATCTTTGTTGCCCAGCTTGTATACTGTTCGATAGCCGTGCCGTCAAGACCGAGGGATTCACGCATTGCCTGAAGCTCTTCTTCTGTCAGCTTTCTGCCTGTTGCTTCAGGGGTCATATACATATAGAGCGGGTCACCCGGTGCAAAGAAGATGACCGAGAAGGAGATGATGGATACCAGCACCCAGACCAGCACCATCTGAAGAAAACGTTTTGTAATAAACTTTTTCATAGTTTTTCCTTTCATTTGATTAAAACGAAATAGCCCTCCTGACGAGGGCTATTTCAGCAAGAGAAAGTGAACTGTAATTTGTTTATCAGAAATTACTTACTTTACAATGGAGAGCTGTGTGAAGTCTTCGAATACAGGTGTTCTTGTGATTGTATCTGTACCTTCAACATCAGCTGTTGTAACGAATACGTAGTTAGGATATGCGATTGGGTATGCTACCATTTCGTCCTTTGTGAGCTGTTCGATCTTGTTGTAGAGTTCCTGACGCTTTACAGGGTCAAATGTGGAACGAGCTTCTGTCCAGAGAGCTGTGAGTTCATCTGTTGTCTTGAGGTTTACGCCCCATGTGCCGTTGAACATACCGTAAACTGTCTTGTCTGGGTCGCCGATCTGGCCGTAGCCGTTGAGGTAGAATTCGTAGTCGGAATCTGTGCCGAATACCTTTTCAAAGAAGCCTGCGGATTCGATTGGTGTAACTTCGAGAGTGATACCAACGTTCTTGAGCTGCTGCTGGATGATCTGAGCTGTTTCCTTCATGTAAACACGTTCAGAGTTGAAGTAAAGCTTCATTGGCTTCTTGTCGAGGCCAGCTTCAGCTACGAGAGCCTTAGCCTTTTCGATGTCCTGTTCATAGCCCTTGAAGTCCTTGTTGTAGAATGTTGTAACATTGCCGAGGATTGCGTTAGCTGGAACTGCCATGCCTTCGCCGTATGCGCCGGCAATGATTTCTTCCTTATTGATAGCTGCGAAAACTGCTTCGAGAACGCGTGGATCTTCGAATGTTGGGCAGAAAGAGTTAACTGCCATGTAGTTTACACGGCCTTCCGGATACTGAACAACCTTGTAGTTAGAGTCGGAAGAATACTTTGCAACTGCCATGGAGTTAGCGAGTTCGAGGAAGTTGATTTCGCCGTTTGCAAGAGCGATTTCCTGAGCGGAAAGATCGGAAATGATCTTGAATGTGATTGTGTCGATAGATGGAGCGCCGAGGAAGTAGTCGTCGAACTTTTCAACAACGAGGTGCTGGTCCTGAACGAATTCCTTGAGCTTGTATGCGCCGGAGCCAACGCCCTTCATGTTAGCTTCAACGCCAACGATGTTTGTGTTGCCTTCAAATACATGTTCAGGAATGATTGTGAGCGCACCGAGAAGGTCTGTGTAGGAAGCGGATGCAGATGGAAGTGTGATCTTGACTGTGAGATCGTCAACCTTTTCGTAACCTACAACTGTATCGTTGAGGAATACGATGTTAGCGCCGCCTGCGCCGTTGTTTGTGTCAGCGATAACGTCCATTGTGAAGATCATGTCGTCTGCTGTGATAGCTTCGCCGTCGTGCCACTTCATGCCGTCACGGAGCTTAACTGTAACTTCCATACCGTCACCGGATACTTCGTAGCTTTCAGCAAGATAGTATCTTGTTTCGTTAACGTCGATAACGTAGAGTGGATCGTACATTGGGTTGAGCATGATAACGCCTTCCTTCATTGTTTCGAGGAGAGGGTTAAGGTTAGAAATGCAGGATGCAGATGGGATTACGAGGTTTGTTGGTTCAGCTGCCGGTGCTTCTGTGGATGGAGCAGCAGTTGTTGTGTTGTTGCCTGCAGGTGCAGCAGTTGTTGCTGTTGTTGTTTCTTCCTTGGAAGAGCAGCCAACGAGCATTGCAGCCATCATAGCGAGGCAGAGAACAAAGCTGATGAGTCTCTTGTTCATGGTGTTTTCTCCTTTTTAATTAAATGCTTATTAAGTATATTCACAGCAAAACAAGGGTTAATCATAAGTTTGTATTTCATAGCAAACCATAAATTCACCCTTTTTTCTGCTGTTAAGAGTTTAACGCTAAATCAATCACAAATCAAGCTTTATAAAATATTCAAATAAATGTCGTTTTTTGCAAAAAAGAATTCAGAAATGTATCGAAAAATTCTATCAGAAAAGAATTCTCATATTGATTTTATCTATAAAATTTTATAACTTTAAGACGTAAATTTGAAATTGAATATTTTTATTTTCCCCTGAAACGTTTTGGTGTATAATGTTACTAATAAGTATAAAGTGAATGAAGAATGAATTGGTGCTCGGGTTTCTCTCCTTCCTCAGAGGGAGGCAAGGAAACTGTCTGTCATTCTGAGCGAAAGCGAAGAATCTTTCCATCCCATTCGCACAGTCCCGTAGGGGAGCTGCTTGCCGCTCCCGCAAATAACGCAGGTGCGGGTTTCCCCGCCCGCGGTATGTCGTTGAATCCCTCCACCATCGTTCCGATGGTCCCCCTCCCTTTAGGCAAGGGAGGCAGCCATCCCCTACATTGGATTTCCTGTCATTCTGAGTACGGAGCATTCTTCACTTTTCAAAAACATTCTTCGTACAACGCACAAAACCAGACGCCGCCGACGAGTGTCGGCGTACCGAGCCGGCAAATTCATTTTGCCGAGCGAGTATTTAATCGGGGGACCCCATTGGGTCTGCCCAATGGGGAGGTGTTATCCATTGCTTGAAAAACTTTATATGGCATACAAGGATGACATCTTCCGTTATCTTGTCAGCCTTACCCACGACAGCCAGCTTGCCGAGGAGCTTTTAAGCGAGGTTTTTCTCGCCGCTCTCACTTCCCTGCACAGCTTCCGCGGCGATTCATCTGAAAAGACATGGCTCATTTCCATCGCCCGCAATACATATTTCAACCACCTGAGAAAAAACAAAATCGACCTGCCCCTCGATATGCTGACAGGGGTTTATGTCACCGACACTCCCCTTGACAGCCTTTTAACCCGTGAAAAGCTTGAACGTGTCAACGAAATTATCTCATCGCTCGACGAAAAATCACGCATCACCGTTAAAATGCGCGCCGAAGGCTATTCATATAAAGAAATCGCCCAACGGCTGGGGATAGCCGAAACTTCGGCACGAACTCTTGAGTTCAGGGCGAAAAATAAAATCAGAACTATACTTGCAAAGGAGGGACTTTTATGAAAATAACCTGTGATATGTGCATCGACCTTATGCCGCTGGTGCTCGATGGCATTGCCAGTGAGGACAGCTATAATGCTGTTATGGAGCATATTTCAGCCTGCGAAAACTGCCGCAGTATGTTTGACGGACAGGCTTTGCCCCAGATACAGGACGACAAGGGCGTCTTGCTCACAATAAAGAGTCAGCTCCGGATGGCAGGGCTTTTCGTTCTCATTCTGGGCGCCGCTGTAGGGGCTATGCTGACCAACTCCCAGAATGTTTTCTACAATTTTATGATAATGCCTGTTTTGGGCTGTCTCGGCTACGCAGTTATGCGTAAACGATGGTATTTCATGCTGCCGCTGATATTTATAACCAGCTTCGTTTCCACATTTTTTGTCTGCCTGCTCAGTGAGAAATGCGGATTTGAAACGGCAGTTATGTCGGCTGGGATGTATTCGCTGATTTACACAGTCCTCTCCTGCGTGGGCATCCTCATCGGAGCATTACTGCATTTTGCATTGAGGAAGGAATAGGGCGGAATCCATAACCTCCCAAACTATGTCATTCTGAACGCAGTGAAGAATCTTTCCACCCCTGATATCAGCAGTTGAAAGTTGACAACGGACAGTTGACAGTTTCGGTATCTGCGATGCATTAAATTGTTTTCACCTCTCCGTCTTGCTGTCGCAAGCCACCTCTCCTGAAACAGGAGAGGCAAGAAAAATTTTAAGCCTCCACTTGTTAAGGGGAGGTGCCCCAACGGGGCGGAGGGGTGTAGGGCGTAGCCCGTCTATTTAATCGAAGAATCTCCACTCCATTAACACCCTACATTTGCAACCCACGAAAGGAGCTTATTATGAAGAAAAAAATACTTAAAATACTGGCATTTATCCTTGCTATGGGGCTGATAATCGGTGTTCTTGTCGTTTCCAACGCCATGAACGGCAACCCTGTCAGCAAGTTTATGGCGAATCGGGCTTCGGCCAAGTATGTAGATGAAGTCATAAAGCCTCAGTTCCCCGACTATGCCGACAGCATCGTGCAGGGTGAGACTTTCTATTCTTTCAAGGACGGCTACTATCATACCCGTTACACAAGCACGAAAAGTGAGGATTTTTATTTCAATACCATGTGGAATCACGGCAAGATCCACGATACTTCGGGCAACATAACAAACGGCTGGAACACCCTTTCAAGGCTGAATGACGAGTTTAACCTGGTTATCGAAAGCATTATGGAAGCCGAAATGCCCTACGAATTTGATATGCTTGGCGGTGACCTGATAAGCGACACCGAAGGACTCAGGGATTTCACTCTCGATATGGAGCTTGATATTCATAATCCGCCTGTTATGTCCAATATGTTCGTCTATATATACGATACCGAGCAGACATGGGAGCGTGTTGCCGATTTGCTCCTCGAATGTAAAGGTATTATGGATGCCCACGATATTCCGATGGGGCAATACACCTGCGTTGTGCGTATGCCGAAGGACCCAAGCGGCGAGCGGACAAATTATGATTCGATCGGCATTTACGATTTCCCTGCCGAAATGATAGAGGACAGGGAGGATTTGCCGCAGATTCTTGAGGAGTTCCATAAAAAATGGGAAGAGGATTTTGATAAATAGAAAGGAAAATTATTATGGCAACTGACAGAATGCTTGACCTGCTTTTTACACCGTTTACGGCGGTTTTCTTCATGGTGCTTTTCATCGGCTGTATTGTTCTGCTTATGAAAAGCAAAATCAGCAGAGCACCCCTTATTTTCATAATGGCGCTCTGCTGTGTATATTTCCTGTGTATTCTCTATGTTTCCCTCGGCTTCGGCGCAGATATTCCGCCTGCCGCCACACCTGCACCGCCAAGATAGAATCTCCCGTTGGCAGAAGCTACCCAAACTATGTCATTCTGAACGCAGTGAAGAATCTTTCCACCCCTTTTGCACAATCCCGTAGGGGACGGTGCTCGTCAACGTCCCGCATTATTCAATGCGCCGCAGGCACCGATTACATACCCCTTCGGTGATGCCATACGCTTTGCAATTACATACACACTGCGTGTGATTACATACTATGCCTTACGGCATAAATTAAGGTGTCTGCGACGGATTAAATAGGGTTTCTCTCCCTCCGTCTTGCTGTCGCAAGCCACCTCCCTCCTCAGAGGGAGGCAAGGGAAGCTGCTTTGCCTCCCATTGTTAAGGGGAGGTGCCCCAACGGGGCGGAGGGGTGTAGGGCGTAGCCCGTCTATTTAATCGAAGAATCTTTCCATCCCATTCGCACAGTCCCGTAGGGGAGCTGCTTGCCGCTCCCGCAAATAGCGTAGGGGCGGAACGCCTCCCCTACAAGATATATCTCATTATTTTTCTCTGTACATTTTCCTCCATTTATATTATAATGTAAAGTAATATAACAACTTACACGGAGGCTTGTTTATGACAGATTTTCTTCTGACCATACTTTGCGCCGGCATTGTCGGCTTCTTGTTTTTAAAGCTTAAAGTCCCGGGCGGAATGATGGTAGGCGCGATTTTCGGCGCGGCTATCTTAAACCTCGGCTTCGGTCACGCAAGTATGCCTTACGAAATGAAGGTGCTTGCCCAGATGATTTCGGGCGCATTCATCGCCGTCGGCATCGACAGAAACGACCTTAAAAACATCAGGCGCCTGGCAAAGCCTATCGTAATCCTCGTTTCATGTATGCTGGTGCTCAACATGATTTCCGGCTTTATCATCTATCATTTCTCCAATCTCGACATCACAACGGCGTTTTTCTGCGCTATCCCAGGCGGTATGAGTGATATTCCTATCATTGCAGGCGAAATGGGCGCCGACAGCACGCAGGTTGCCCTTCTGCAATTTGTCAGAATGTGTGTCGGCATCAGCACATTCCCGCTTTTCATCCAGTTTGTCGGCCGCAAGGAAGCGGGTGTTGACAAAGGCTCGATGAAAAAGAAAAAGACTCCCTATTCCCACGAAGGCTTTATCGTTACGCTTATCATCGCAGTTTGCGGAGGTTTACTGGGCAAAATGAGCGGTATGCCTGCAGGCACTCTGCTTTTCTCCCTGATTTCGGTGCTTATTGCAAAGCAGTTTTTCCCAAAGTGTATGCTCCCGATGTGGGCGCGCCGTACAGCCCAGATTTTTGCAGGCTCTTACATAGCAACAGGCATCACACCTGACGACATTCCGAAAATCAAGGAGCTTTTAGTCCCTGCTGTCTTGCTTGTCTTCGGCTATCTTGTGGGCTGTATTGTT
>SVKW01000099.1 GCA_015068285.1 Oscillospiraceae bacterium
TACAGCCTTTCGCAGGTGGTTATCATGGGCTTCATCAACCTTTTCGGCACGACGACAATCACAGTAAAGGTCTATGTTTCCATGCTTGCTATGGTGACATACATTCTCACATCGGCGCTGGCGCAGGCGACACAGGTTATGATAGGCCACATGCTGGGCGCAAGGCAGATAGAGGAAACCGACCGCAGAGTGTGGAAAACTCTCCGCGCCTCAATGCTTTCCTCCCTCATCGCATCAACGATAATCGTTCTGTTTTCCGACTTCTTCTTCGGGCTGTTTTCCAGTGACCCCGAAGTTCTACGAATGGGCAAAATCGTAATGATGATAGACCTTGTCCTCGAGCAGGGCAGAGCTGTCAACATCTGTTTCGTGCGTTCATTGCAGGCGGCAGGCGACATAAAGTTCCCTGTTATGATGGGCGTCATTTCGGCGTGGCTCATCGCCGTGGTCTTCTCCTATATCTTCGGCGTTGTGTGCGGTCTCGGTCTTGCAGGCGTGTGGATCGCCCAGGCAATGGACGAAGTTTTCCGCGCAATATGCTTCATATTCCGCTGGCGCAAAGGCGGCTGGAAAGAGAAAAACCTCGTTGGATAAAGCAAAAGACCTCCCTTTCGGAGGTCTTTTTATGTTGCATAAATTCATGTAGGGCGGTGCTTATCAACATACCGCGGCACTACAGCATCTTCGCTCTTGCCAGTTTGGACTTTTCCTCCACAGGCAAGCCGTATTTTTCAAGCTCAAGCAGGAAAATTGCCATGCCCTTTTCGCCGCCCGATTTCAGCTCGATTTCCATTTCGAGAATATCGCCTACACCGCCGTTTTTGCCGTACATTCTGCCGATATCGTGGGAAATTTCCACAACAGTGCTGTAAATCGTATGAAGATACTTCTTGCGTACAAACTCCATTTTAGCTATCGAAACAAGCTCACTTTTACGGCATTTTTCCACGATTTCCGCAAGGCGGGGATTTTTTGCAAAATGGTCAAAAGCCACGTTTATATCGTCGGTGGCGATTTCCTCCTCCTCACGGACAGCAACGCCGCCCTCGTTTCTGAGCGTGCATTTCATAGTGTAAACGCTGACATTGTTTTCGGTGCGGTTGCGGAGGGAAACCCTGTTTTCCGAAAGAAAGCCGTCGGCAGTATCGAAATAATTTGCCGACATCATAACGGTTTCCTCGCCGGTCAGCCCGAAATCATCGGCTATGGCGACAAACTGAGCGTAAGACACAGGGGCATATTTGACTTCTATTTCCATGGTGATACTCCTTTAAACGAATCCGATTTTATTACCTATATTTATAATAAAATCGGGTTGATATTTTGTCAAGGCTTTGATATAATTATTATAGAATACCAAAAGGGGTAAAGACATGAAAAACAAGGTTACAGTTACAATCGGCGGTCTTGACTACACTATTCTCGCCGACGAAAGCGAAGAACACATCAAGCGCGCTGCCGCTCTTGTCGACCGCAAGATGGCAGAATTAAACGGCGCACCGCTCTCCGCTGTGCAGAAGGCTGTTCTTGCCGCTCTCAACATCGCTGACGACTATTATAAGCATCAGGATTCCATGAGCGAGCTTCGCCAGCAGCTTCTCCGCCGCTAAAATAAGTTATAAAAAGAAACCTGCGATAGCGCAGGTGTTAGTGTTGTGCATATTTTTAGCCGTTCTCAAAGGAACGGCTTTTTTGTTGTGGGCGGTGCGTCGAGGACGCCGCACCCTACGGGATTGTGCGTAGGGGCGAGCATTGCTCGTCCGACGGATTGGATAGATCGGGAGCAGCAAGCGGCTCCCCTACGGAACGGTTTTTCGTGGATTGTTTTGTAGGGGCGGGTTTCCATGCCCGCCCGCATTGTTTGATCGTGACACCATATCTTGAACAGGGCGGTACGTTGACAAGCACCGTACCCTACGGGATCGTGCGTAGGGGCGAGCATTGCTCGTCCGACGGATTGGATAGGTCGGGAGCAGCAAGCGGCTCCCCTACGGAATGGTTTTTCGTGGATTGTTTTGTAGGGGCGGGTTTCCATGCCGCCCGCATTATTCAATCCGTGACGAAGTCACACCGCGCTTCTTCACTTTTCACTTTTACTTATAACTTAAAAAACCTCCCGGGCGGGAGGTTTTTTGTTAATGCAGCTCGCTGTACTTCTTGTTTTTGCCGAAAACGAAGTAGATGACAAGTGTGCTGAGGGCGTATGTAAGGATCGTGATATAGTATGGGAATTCATAAGAAATCTTAACCATAAGGATACCGCCAAGCTGTGTGCCGAGAGCGCGGAAAAGGCTGTCGGCAAGAGTTGCCATTGAGCTCATGATAGTACGGTTTTCAGGGGCGACAAGGTCCATTTCCATTGTCTGGAGAAGCGGGCTTGTCATATTCATAAAGGTGTTGCGGCAGAAGAAGCTGATCGCCATCATGATAACACCCTGGGTGTACGAAATGGAATAGAGGAACGGAATCGAAATAATCTGGCAGAAAATCGCCATCTTTACTCGACCGAAACGCTTTGAAAGGCTCGGAATCAAAAGACCGCCCAGAACAGTACCAAACTGGGAGAAGGCAATGATAGAGCCGACGATAGAGTCAGATACGCCAAGGCTGTACTTGATGTAAACGCTGAAATATGGGATAACAAGACCTGCACCCATACCGATAAGTGCCTTTTTCATCATATACATCCAGGCATCCTTTGTCATGGCGCTGGTGTAGTCCTTGATACGGAGCTTCTTGCGCTTTTCGCCTGCGTGCTCCTTGCCGAAATCAATGCGTGTGATCGCCAGCGGAGCTACGAGCAGAGCCGCAAAGCCCACATTGAGAGTCATCTGGCTGCCGAAAACCTCGCCGCCCATAAGAGCGAAGGCATCGGACATATAGCCGAAAATGTAGCTGCCCGAGAACATGGCAAGGTTGGTCATAACGAAGTTGAGGGAGAAAATGCTGACGGCGGTGCGTTCATCGCTGTTATTCTTATAGAACGGAGCCTGCGAAACTGTGAAAACAACCTGCGCAATACCGAAAATCAGCGATGTGACCTGCATAATCAGCATACTTGAGGTGATATTTACATAGCAGAAGCCTGTCACCGCCATGGTAATGAAGGCGGAGATAAGAGCCTTTTTCGTGCCCAGAGATTCGATAACGACGACGGCGGACAGAGCGCCGATTGCCGAACCGAAGGTTTTGAGCGCCATAAGTGTGCCGATTACGTCTTCTGTAAGGCCGATGTTTTTGTAGTGGATACCCAGCATGACCTGCATTGCCGACATGATAACGCCGTTTAAAAATACGCAGAACATAAACTTGCGGACGTTGCTGCCTGCATTTTTAAGCGTGTAATAGAAATCCTTGATGATTCCCAAGAGAATACACTTCCTTTCATAAACTTACGCTTCACTTATTATAACACATTATATAACAAAGGTCAATAATGTCGGATTTGTGAACATTATATGAATAATATTCGCCCCATTCTCACACCCCCGCAGGCATGCATGGAAACCCGCCACTGCAATACAAACCACGAAAACCGTTCCGTAAGGGAGCCGCTTGCTGCTCCCGCCCTATCCAATCCGTGACGAAGTCACACCTTAATGTTACGCAGTAACAATTCATTTCACATAAGGTGTCGCCCATCCACAAGGGATATTTACAACCATAACTGTGATATGTTATAATGATGGCATAAAAAACAACTACCCGAAAGGAGAACACTATGATACGCTTAGCAACGAGAGACGATCTTCCTCGCATTTATGACATTTACGCACGCGCACGCGAATATATGAGACAGACAGGCAACCCGGGGCAGTGGGGCACCACAGAGCCTTACCACGAATGGCTCGATAAGGACATCGAGCGTGGTGAACTGTATGTCTGCTATGAAAACGACGATGTTTACGGCGTTTTCATGTTTATGACAAGAGAAGAGCCTTTCTATGCTAACCCTGACGAGGGCGGCTGGCTCAATGACGAGCCTTACGGCACAGTACACCGCATTGCATCCCACGGCACACGCAAGGGCGTTTTCGTCGAGGCGATAAACTTCTGCAAGAGCACGATGGACAATGTCCGCATCGACACACACCCAAATAACCTCACAATGCAGAATTGCTGCGAAAAGAACGGCTTCACAAGATGTGGTCTACTGACAGTAAAAAGAGATGGCAGCAGAAGAATTATGTATCATTGGGTTAAGGAATAAATGAATTGCTTCGCATGAATTGATGTTCCATCATGAATTGGCTTCGCCATGAATTGTCCCTGCGGGACATTATGGTGTGACAAGTCACATTGAATAGTGCGGGCGGGCATGGAAACCCGCCCCTACAGAATTGTGCAGACGGGGTGGAGATTCCTCACTGCGTTTCGGAATGACAGAAAATCCTCTTGCCTCCCTCTGAGGAGGGAGGTGGCATCGCTTTGCGATGACGGAGGGAGAGACCCCTATTAAATGTGACTTCGTCACACCGCACTTCTTAACTTTTCACTCTTACTTATTACTTTCTCCGAGGGCGGGCATGGAAACCCGCCCCTACGGAATTATGCAAACCACCCACACCCAAAAGGAGGACATTATGGTAATAAAAAAGCACCATATTGCGCTTGTTCTTGCGGCTCTAATGCTGCTCATCGCCATGCGGGAGTTTCCACAGGTTTATATGATAATCGTGCTGTGGTTTGCCGTCAATTACGGTTGCTCAATCGAGCTAAAAAAGCAGTGGGAGAACAACAATCCCAGCGGATTTTTTCTGTTTGCCGTAGGCATTTCATGGGTAATCTGGGCGATTTTCACCGCAGTTGCCGCATCTTTCGCAATAGACCTGACCAACTATTTCGAAAAAGTGCGCGAGGAATTCACCACAGCCGCCTATATGGACTAAGCAAGCATACGAAAAAGCCACCCGATTGGGTGGCTTTGGTTTTATTGAGCGGGCGGGCATGGAAACCCGCCCCTACGTAATTGTGCATACACAACAAAAAGCCACTCAAATGAGTGGCTTTATTTAATTTAATAGCGTCGCAGACACCATAGCTTCTTAAATGAAACACCATAGTTTTCCGCTTTCTGCCAATTCATTTGGCTGAAAGTATGACATCTTCCACAGAGGGAAAATCTGAAAATCGGGGACCCCATAAAACCTGTTTTATGGGGAGAATTTATTTCAAAAATTCAATAATCTTACCCCAGACATTGTTGTCCTGGGCGGTCATTCTGTCCCAGTCCCAGCTTTTTACGAAGTCCTCTTTCGCCTTTGGCGTAGTCAGCTTCTTCTTCATCTTGTTGAGCTGAGCCTGATATCTGCCCAGATACATAACCGCATCCTCGGTGTAATTCGGGTTGTGCCCCTTGTTGTGCTCAAGCAGGAAGGTTATGCCGCTCTTGCCCGAAAGACCGTTATAAAGCGCTTCGTAGTTGGCGTGAGTGCACATCTTGTCGTTGTCTGAATAGATGAGCAGAGCCTTTGTGTTTGCCCTTTTCAGCGTGTCGACAGCGTTGAAATCTATATACTCAGGGTTGCTTTCCCTCTCTAAATTCATTATAGCCTTGCGGTATGGCGCCATGAAGCCGCCGAAATAGGAATTGACGAGAGTTTCAGCCGAAACAAAGCCTGCAATGGCAACGATTTTCTTAATGTCAGGGTGGAGAGCGGAAATATTCAATGTGGAAAAGCCGCCCCAGCTATGTCCGACAACGGAAATTTCAACATTTTCGTACTTTGTATCGGCGCGGAGAGCCTTGATACAGTCGTCAAGGTCGCGAAGCGACTGGACAATGCCGTTAGGAGAAGCGCCTTCCGACTCCATACAGCCTGTATGGTCATAGGAAAATACTGTGTAGCCCGCCTTGCAAAGACGCTCGATTTCCTTCATATACGAGCGGTGACCGCCGCCAAAGCCGTGGTCAAATACAATAAGACGGTTTTCCACAGGCTGTGTATACCAGTAAAAATACCCTCTCAGGGTATGTCCCATAGAGGACTTGAAATAGTATGGACGATAGGCTATCTCGGGAAAATCAGACGGGGAAAAATAGTAGGCTGTGCCGTTGTCATCGCAACGCGAATGAAGCCCCTGCTTGTACATGGCGACGACCTGCTTTTCAAAAATCATAGTGCATACCTCCCTCAGAGTTGTAGTTTTGTTGGTGTTATTATACCATTTTATGAGGTGGATTTTGTGAACAAATGATGAACAAATGGAGTGAAGATATGGTGTCTGCGGCAAATTGGATAGGCGGGACGCCGAGGGCGTCGTCCCCTACGGAATTATGTAAACGGGGTGGAGATTCCTCACTGCGTTTCGGAATGACAGAAAATCCTCTTGCCTCCCTCTTAGAGCCACCCCGCAAAGCCTGCTTTGTGGGGTGAAGTCAAGGGGAGGCTCAAAATTTTTCTTGCCTCCCTCTGAGGAGGGAGGTGGCATCGCTTTGCGATGACGGAGGGAGAGACTCCTATTAAATGTGACTTCGTCACACCGCACTTCTTAACTTTTCACTCTTACTTATTACTTTCTCCGCGGGCGGGCATGGAAACCCGCCCCTACGGAATTGTGCGTACATAAGAAAAAGCCACTTCGTGATGAAGTGGCTTTTATATTTTATTCAGCTAAAGCGTAAATTTTTATCTCCTCACCGTAATTCACATGGACAGCCTTGCCGTCTTCCGTCGAATAAATTGAAATCATTGTACCATCATTTTGATATTCGCCTTCCATTCGCAGGTCAAAGCCGAAACGCAGACCGCCATATGGCGTCTTATCGAACTTCTTAGTATAAACTCCACCCAGCATTATTTTAAGTCGCAGCACCAGATCTCCGCCGTCGATACTCACCATTTTATGCTGAATATCATCTCTGTCATCCCGGTATTCGTCGGGCAGATACTCTATCTTTATCCATTCGGCATCCTCCATGGAATAGCCGTTGATTTTTTCAAAATCGGTTGAAATTTTATCGAAAAGAGGGATTTCTGCGGTGAAAAAGTTGTAAATTGCCACTATGCCGAGTAAAAAAAGACTGAAACCCTTTCCATGACGCATACCCCACAGCTTTTTGCCGTAATTTTCTTCATCATTCATGGCTTCAAGTATTTCCGCTCCTACATCACGCATAAAATCACCGCCTTTCTATACTGAATATAACATATATTTATATATTTTTCAAGATAAAAGGGCGGATATTCCGCCCTTTTATTTGTTATGGCTCAAGCCATGTACCATTGAGAAGCACCGTCCCCTACAATGGTTTGTGTGTAGGGTACGGCATTTATGACGTACCGCTTATTTTATCGTGACAAAGTCACACCGTTGATTTACATAAGAAAAAGCCACTCAAATGAGTGGCTTTTACATTTATTTCAAAAAATCTACGATTTTCTCCCAGACATTGTTGTCCTGGGCGGTCATTCTGTCCCAGTCCCAGCTATTTACAAAGTCCTCCTTCGCCTTCGGCGTAATCAGCTTCTTCTTCATCTTGTTGAGCTGAGCCTGATATCTGCCCAGATACATAACCGCATCCTCGGTGTAATTCGGGTTGTGCCCCTTGTTGTGCTCAAGCAGGAAAGTTATGCCGCTCTTGCCCGAAAGCCCCTTGTGAAGCGCTTCGTAGTTGGCGTGAGTGCACATCTTGTCGTTGTCTGAATAGATGAGCAGAGCCTTTGTGTTTGCCCTTTTCAGCGTGTCGACAGCGTTGA
>SVKW01000002.1 GCA_015068285.1 Oscillospiraceae bacterium
TTCAGACAGGGCAAAGGATATAACAGAAGCGCTCCAGAGGGAAATGAAGCGTCTCGGCATTAAAATCAGACAGTGCCGCGCAAGTGAAATCATCCTCGATAACGGCTATGTCAAGGCCGTCCGCGCAGACAGACTTACACTTGAATGTGACCGTGTAATTCTGGCAACAGGCGGTCTTTCCTATCCTAAGACAGGCTCGTCGGGCGACGGCTTCCATATGGCGAAGGCTCTCGGGCATACAGTTACAAACTGCACTCCGTCTCTCGTTTCCCTCGCCCTTGACGGCGATATTCCGTCCCGTCTTGAAGGTCTTTCCCTCCGCAATATCAAGGCGACAATGCACACAGAGGGCAAGAAGGTCTATGACGATTTCGGCGAAATGCTCTTTACAGAAAAGGGCGTCAGCGGTCCTGTAATTCTCAGTATGTCTGCCCATTATAATCGTGATAAAAAGAGCACAATCACAATCGACCTCAAGCCTGCTCTTGACGAAGCAACTCTTGACAAGAGAATTCTCCGCGATTTTGAGGAAAATATCAACCGCGATTTCGTCAACAGTATAAGAGGGCTTCTGCCTGCAAAGATGATTCCTGTAATCGTCGAGCTTTCGGGTATCGAGCCGACAAAAAAGGTCAATGAAATCACAAAAAAAGAGCGTGAAGGCCTTGTTAAACTGCTGAAAAATCTCACATTTGACATCGTGGGCACAGGCGGATATAATGAAGCTGTTGTGACAAAGGGCGGCATTTCTGTCAAGGAAATCAGCCCTAAGACAATGGAGTCCAAGCTTGTGGGCGGTCTTTATTTCGCAGGTGAAATCATCGACGTGGATGCCTATACAGGCGGCTTCAACCTGCAGATTGCATGGTCGACAGCCTATGCCGCAGGCATGGCGCAGGAATGGTAGAATGAAGCATTAAAGCCTTCCCCTTGAGGGGAAGGGGGACCACGTCAGTGGTGGATGAGGTGTAGGATGCGTTGCAGCCGTTTATTAAATATGCCTTCGGCAAATGATGTGTTTCCGTTGGAAACATTGTGGTGTCTGCGACGCATTTAATAAAAATGATTATTGTAGGGGAGGGTCTCTGTGCCCTCCCGCAAAAAAGTAGGGGCGAGCATCGCTCGTCCATATAAGGAAGTATAAAAGGGGATATATTTATGAACTACATCAGCGTTGCTATCGACGGACCAAGCGGCGCAGGCAAGAGTACAATGGCAAAGCGCCTTGCAGCCGAGCTTGGCTATGTTTATGTTGACACAGGTGCAATGTACCGCGCTGTCGGTCTTTATATCATGCGCAAGGGCATAAATCTTGAAGATAAGGAAACAATAATCGGGGAATTGCCCGGTATTATCGTCACTATCGGCTATGAAAACGGCACTCAGCACGTCTATCTCAATGAGGAAGACGTTTCCGGTCTTATCAGAACAGAAGAAGTTGGCAAGTATGCCTCCTCCTGCTCTGCAATTCCAGAGGTGCGCGCTCATCTTCTTGAGCTTCAGCGCAACATGGGCAAGACAAACAATATCATTATGGACGGCAGAGACATCGGCACAGTTGTCCTCCCTGATGCAACAGTCAAGATTTTCCTTGTTGCAAGCCTTGAAAAGCGGGCAAAAAGACGTTACGATGAGCTTATCGCAAAGGGTGAAAATGTTTCCTATGAGGAGACATACAAGCAGATGGAACAGCGTGACTTCAACGATATGAACCGCGCTGTCGCTCCCCTTAAGCCTGCCGAAGATTCGATTCACGCCGATACAAGCGATTTAGGGCTTGAGGAATCCTACGCTCTGCTTAAAAATATTATAATGGAGAAAACAAAGGATGTTTTATAAAAACGTATTAAGAATAGCAAATCTGCCGTTCAGACTTTTCTTTCCGTTCAAAACATACGGGGCGGAAAATCTTCCTGAGGGAAGATGTGTTGTGGCGTGCAACCACAGCTCAAATGCCGATGTGGTTATGCTTATTCTTTCAATGCCATGGGACGGCAGAATTGGAGCTATCGGCAAGAAGGAGCTTTTCAAGTGGAAGCCGATGGCTTGGTTTATCGAAAAAATGGGCGGTTTTGCCGTTGACAGAGGGGCAAACGATATTGGTGCGGTCAAGAAGTGCCTTGCCACACTTAAAGATGAAAAGCGCCTTGTCATTTTCCCTGAAGGCACACGAGTCAAGGGCGACGAAGCTATCGAAGCCAAAAACGGTGCGGCTCTCTTTGCAATCAAGACAAAGAGCCCTGTCCAGCCTGTTTACATAACAAAGGGCAAGAAGCTGTTCAGAAAATCCAAGGTTATTTTCGGTCAGCCTTATTATATTGAAGGCAATGCCCGTGACGGCGAATTTGTAACGGCGAAAGCCAATGAAATGATGGAGATCATCTATGGACTTGAAGGAAAATATTAAAACAGGAAAGCACGCAGGCTTCTGCTACGGCGTAAGACGGGCAGTCGAAATGGCCGAAAGCAAGGCGAAGGAGCACAAGGAAGTCTACACAGCAGGCCCTATCATTCACAATAAATTTGTAATCGAGGACCAGAGGACAAGAGGCATCATTCCTTGTGAAAGCGCTCTCGATGTCCCGGACGGCTCGGCTGTGCTCATAAGAGCTCACGGCATCACAAAGGAAGAAGAGGAATTGCTTAAGGCAAAACAATGCACAATATACGATGCAACCTGCCCGAATGTGCTGAAAATTCACAGAATTGTTGAAAATGAGAGTAACAATGGCAGAATTGTTATTATAGTTGGCAGTAAAACACACCCGGAGGTCCTGGGAATCAAAAGTCGCGCAAAAGTTGGATATATTGCGGAAAATGAAGAAGAATTAAGAGATTTGCTTGAGAAAAATTCAGATTCTCCAGTTTCTGTTGTTGCGCAGACGACCTTAAATAAAAAACTTTTTGTAAATTTTCAAAAAAATTTAAAAAATTGTTTTACAAATGCGAATTTTTTTGATACAATATGTATGGCTACCTCTGACCGTCAGAACGAAGTCAGAGAGTATGCAGACAAATACGGTAGTGTCGTGATCATCGGCGACAAGGCGAGCAGCAATTCGAGAAAGCTTTATGAGATAGCTTCGGAATATTCGGATAATGTTCAATTCATAGAGAACTCGAAGGGGCTTGACATAACTAAGATCGATTTTGATAAAGGTGTATTCCTTACAGCCGGAGCCAGCACTCCCGATTTGATCATTAAGGAGGTAAATAAGAAGATGGAAAATCAGATCGTAGCAAAAGAAGAAAATTTCGCAGAACTCTTGGAGAAATCCCTCAAAACTTTACATACAGGAGATAAGGTAACAGGTACTGTAACTCAGATCAAGCCTACAGACATCCACGTTGATCTTGGTGTAAAGCAGGACGGTTACATCCCAATGAGCGAACTTTCCGACGACCCAACATTCAATGTTGAAGAAAACATCAAGGTCGGCATGGAAATCGAATGCTTCGTTGTTCGCGTAAACGACGTTGAAGGCACAATCATGCTTTCCAAGAAGAGACTCGACTCTCAGAAGAACTGGGAATTCGTTGAAAAGGCTTGCGAAGAAAAGACACCTGTTGAAGGCGTTATCGTAGACCAGAACAAGGGCGGCGTTGTTGCTTCCGTTCTCGGCGTTCGCGTATTCATCCCAGCATCCCAGACAGGTCTTCCAAAGGATGCATCCTTTGATTCCATGATGAAGACAAAGCACCAGATCCTCATCACAGAAGTTAACCGCGCAAAGAGAAGAGTTGTTGGGTCTATCCGCGCTCTCATGGTTAACGCTCGCAAGGAAGCTGAAGCTAAGGTATGGGCAGAAATCGCTGTTGGCAACCAGTACGAAGGTACAGTTAAGTCCTTCACATCTTACGGCGCATTCGTTGATATCGGCGGCGTAGACGGCATGGTTCACATTTCCGAACTTTCCTGGAACCACATCAAGCACCCATCCGAAGTTCTCACAATCGGCCAGAAGGTTAACGTATTTGTTATCGCTCTCGATACAGAAAAGAAGAAGATCTCCCTCGGCTACAGACTCGCATCCGATAACCCATGGACAAAGTTCATCGAAAAGTACGCAGCAGGCGATGTTGCTAACGTTGAAATCGTAAAGTTCATGCCATTCGGCGCATTCGCAGAAGTAATGCCAGGCGTTGACGGTCTCATCCACATTTCTCAGATCGCTGACAAGCGTATCGGCAAGCCAGAAGAAGTTCTCAAGATTGGCCAGAAGATCGACGCTAAGATCACAGAAATCGACATGGAAAACAAGAAGATCTCCCTCTCCATCCGCGCTCTTCTCGAAGCTGTTGAAGCTCCTGTTGAAGAAGCAGCAGACGCTGAATAATTCTTCTTTTAGCTAAAAGAAAAAACAAAGCCACTTCATCTGAAGTGGCTTTTTCTTTTTATTAAATATTGCCTTCCCCTTGAGGGTAGTGAAACGGCGACCGCGGTGTTGAATGACAACCCGGTGGGTTGTCAGACCCGCGGCGTGACCGAGCCGCAGCGAGACAGGTGTCAGCGAAGCTGACGGATGAGGTGTAGCCCAAAGGGCGTTTTATACAATCCGCCGCAGACACAAATTAAAAAAGCCTCCCCTTACACAGGGGAGGCGTTAATTAAACAGACGCCTTATCTGCTCTCCAACGCAAATACAACACCGTCTATCTTGTTCAGCTTTGCAATAACCTGCTCCTTGGTGGAATTGCGGGGCAGATTTACAGAAGCCTCAATGCCAACATTGCCGGGAGTTGCGCTTCGAGGCGGACGGACTTCGATATTCTTGGCGTAGAAATCAAAGTCAAGACGGCTCACACAGCTTGTCACAGCTTCAATGGTGCTAAGCTCTATGTAAACCTCAAAACGCTTGTTTGTCTTGTAAAAATTATTCTCGATTTTGTAAAGATAACCGATGGTTATTGTGGAAAGAAGAGTGCCGACAAGGGCAACTTCATAAAAGCCGTAGCCTGTCACAATGCCGATGATGGCTGCATTCCATAAGCCTGCCGCCGTAGTCAATCCGCGCACATGGCTGCGGCCTGTCACAAGAATCGTGCCCACACCGAGAAAACCTATGCCCGAAATAACCTGTGCAGGAATGCGGAAAATATCGCCGTCAAGCTTTAAAACCGTGACGACATAAAGGCTGATAAGCGCCGTCATCGCCGACCCAAGACAGATGAAAACATGGGTGCGAAGTCCTGCAGGGCGGCCGCGTTTGCCACGCTCAAAACCGATAGCGCCGCCTAAAAACAGGGCGAGAAAAAGCCTTATGAGAGCGGTTGTTGTATTGAAATCGCGAAGATATGCCATCATTTCGCTCATAATATCACTCCTTTTGATTATATAAGGGTATTTTATCACATATACCGATAATTGTCCATAATTTTGTCGGATTTTATTGTAAAAAATCACAAAAAAATTATAAAACAAACATCTTTCTTGTGCAATATATGCAAAAATGAAATAAATTGCCAATCTTCGGAATACTGAAAACAGACAAAGCTGTCCGCCTCTTTACATTTATCATATAAAATGCTATAATGATATACAGTATGAAATATTCTTTCAGGGGGTAGAATATGATCAAAAGCCTTTATAAAGACAAGGTTTTCATGCGTACTTTGTTTACGCTGGCAATTCCGATAATTTTGCAGAATCTCATTTCATTCTCGGTATCAATGGCAGACTCGGTAATGCTCGGCTTCGTCGGTCAGGACGAAATGGCGGCGGTAACGCTGGCAAACTCGGCATTTTTCGTAATAAATCTGCTTATTTTCGGCTTCCAGTCGGGCGAAAGCGTTATGATAAGCCAGTATTGGGGCAAAGGCGATAAAAAAGCCATCAGCCGAATTTTAGGCGTTGCATGGCTTTGCGTGCTGACAGTAACTCTGTCCTTCTCCACATTTGCGATTTTTAATCCGCAGGCTGTCATGCGCCTGTTTACAAATGAAGCCCATCTCATCGAGCTTGGCTCACGCTATGTCCGCGCAGTTGCGTTTGCCTATCCGCTCAACGCATTCAACTCGATTTACATTGCCGCCCACAGAAGTATGGAAAATACAAAGCTCGGTCTTTATGTTTTCGCAGGCTCGGCTGCAATAAATCTGCTTGGCAACTATATGTTCATCTTCGGTAAGTTTGGCTGTCCTGCCCTCGGCGTTATCGGCGCCGCTGTCGGCACAGTTTGCGCCAGAGTTGCTGAATTTGCAATTATCATCACATATATTTTTACAAATAAGCTTTTCCGCATAGATTTTTCCGCCCTTTTCCGCCCGGGTATAAATATGGCGAAGGACTTCATCAAGTACGCCCTGCCTGTTATCTGCAATGAAACCCTGTGGGGCCTGGGCTTTTCAACGCTTACTGCCATTTACGGCAGACTCGGCTCGGATGTTGTTGCCGGTCTTACAATATGCCGAAATGCAGAAAATGTGTTCAATGTTGTGGCTATGGCGCTCGGCAATGCTTCAACGGTTATCATCGGCAAACAGCTTGGCTCAGGCGATAAGGAGAGAGTTGCAGACACGGCGAAAAAGCTGCTTACAGTTACAGTTCTTGCCAGCTTCATAAGCATTTCGCTGCTGCTCGGTCTGGGAAAAACTGTAATCGGCATCTTCGATTTCAGCGAAGCTACAAGCACAATTGCCTTCAGCATCATGTGCGTTTACGCAGTGCGTATGATTCCGCAGAATATCACAATGACAATGGTTGTCGGCGTACTTCGCGGCGGCGGAGACACACGCTTTGCCGCATTCCTCGATGTTGCTCCTTTGTGGGGCATTTCGGTTTTTGCGGCTGCAATGCTCGCCCTCGTTTTCAAGGTGCCGTACATCTATGTTTTCATGCCTAATTTCATCGAAGACTGCGTGAAAATCATAATCGGCTTCAGACGCTTTAAAAGCGGCAAATGGATAAATAATATCACCCGTGAGGCTTAAAATGGACAGAAGATTTGAAAGAACAGAGCTTCTTTTCGGCAAGGATGCCATGGAGAAGCTTAAAAATAAGCGTGTGCTCGTTGTGGGCACAGGCGGTGTGGGCGGCTTTGCCGTCGAAGCTATCGCAAGGTGCGGTGTGGGCAATATCGACCTGCTCGATTTCGACACAGTTGACATCACCAATATCAACCGCCAGATTATCGCCCTTGAGAGCACTGTGGGCAGGAAAAAAGTGGAAGTCTGCGCTGAACGTGTGCGTGAGATTAACCCATATTGCAATGTGGGCGTTTTCGATATGTTTTACAGCGCTGAAACGGCGGAGGAGGTCTTTAAAAATCACTACGATTACATCGTCGATGCCATTGATATCGTCACATCAAAGCTTCATCTTATCCAGACAGCCCATGAGAAAAACATCCCGATAATTTCAGCTCTCGGCACAGGCAACAAGAGTGACCCGATGAAGTTTAAAATTACAGATATTTCCAAAACCTCGGTCTGTCCTCTGGCGAAAGTCGTCCGCCGTGAATTGAAGGCGAGAGGCATTCCCCATACGAAAGTGCTGTTCAGCGAGGAAATCCCGATGAAAATATCCCAGGAAAACGGCAAAATGGTGGCTTCCAACAGCTTTACGCCAAGTATCGCAGGTCTGCTCATCGGCAGAGAAGTGGTGCTCGATTTGATTAAAGAATAAAACAAAAACCTCCCAAACAGGGAGGTTTTTGTATTCGTAGGGGTCGATACCCACATCGACCCGCGGGCGGATGAAGGCATCCGCCCCTACAAAGGTGACTGTACGGGTGTCTCGAAAAATAGTTACCCCATATACTTCTCAAATTCATCTGCCTCTTTCTGCAACTGCTCAAGAAAAAGGCTTATATGATATCCGTCTGCCGTTGCGTGATGGCAGGTTATAGAGAGGGGCATAATCAGCCTGTCATCCTGCTCGTAAAACTTTCCCGCCTCGACAGATGGGAAATAATATGCCTTGTTGTCATAGTTGTGAACGGCAAAATGGTCAAAGGAAATCCACGGCAGACACGATACAGTGTAGGCGTTGGACGGCGGAGTGAGCGGCTGACTAAGCACGCCGTGATTTGCGCCATACTCATTCTGATTATCAATATAAGATTTGTGAAAAACTGTAAAATCCTCGTCAAACTCCGTCCACATCAGCGAAAATGTCTTGTCATCATCGTGGAATGAAGCATAAAGGGGGGTGAGATAATCATAATACCCTACCTTGCCATCCTTTTCGGCAATACGAAACTCCTGCTGAGCATTGAGCATCTTTGTCACAAGCCACAAATAGGCGGGGAAAAACTTCATATTTGCCCCGTCAAGCGCTGCCTTCATCTTTGTAATATCAAGCTTCACGGTCAGCGAATAGCCTGTCGGCGCCATTTTGGAAAAATAATAAAAAATCTGTCCCCGCTTCCACTTCATCAGGTCGAGCGGAGTGAAAACAGGCTCACGTTTCATAATCATACCTCCTTTGCTTTGATTATATCAGCCACCGCAAAGAGATACAATAAACGCTCTGTAGAGTCTCAGACAAAATAAAACCTCCCGATTGGGAGGTTTTTTACGTATTATAGCCTCTCCTGTTTCAGGAGAGGTGGCAGCCTTCAGGCTGACGGAGAGGTAAGCTTATTAAATGTGATTTATCACACCTTTTGTTTGCAGAGCAAACGCTTCATGTGCAAAGCACACTTCATTTTTCATAGTCGAAGACTGCTTAATTATTGTTTACAGCACCACATAAAACAGCACGGCAAAATACTGGAGTATTGTGCCGGCGAGCACAAAGAAGTGCCATATTGAGTGCATATATTTTTTGCGGATTGCGTAAAAAATAATGCCGACTGTATAGGCAAGACCACCTGCGGCAAGCAGGATGATTCCGCCTTTCGCAAGATTTGCAATAAGCGGTTTGATGGCAAATACCACCGCCCAGCCCATTGCGATATAGCATATCATAGAAAACACCTTGAATTTTTCAAGGCTTACGATGTTGAGAACAACACCGATAATCGCCGCGCCCCAGACAACGCCGAAAAGTGTCCAGCCGATGACAGGAGTTGCCTCGCGCAAGGTCACAAGGGTGAATGGAGTGTAGGAGCCGGCTATCAGCAGGAAAATCGAGCAGTGGTCAAAGACGCGGAATACCGATTTCACCTTGCCGTCACGGAAGGAGTGATAGAGAGCAGAGAAGGTGTAGAGAAGTATCATGGTAGCGCCGTAAATACTGGAGCTGACCACCTTCCACACATCGCCCTGCAGCGCCGAAAAAACTATCAGCACAGCCATGCCGCCTGCCGCAGCGAGTGCGCCTGTGCCGTGGGAGATCGAGTTGATGAGTTCTTCAGCGAGGGTGTAGACAGGTTTCTTGGATTTCATTTTTTACCTTAATTTCTTGAAAAACGCGGTGAGCAAGGCTGTGCATTCTTCCCCAAGAATACCGCCCGTCACCTTGGGCTTGTGGTTGAAATTTTCGAAGAAAAGGTCGATAACGCCCCCTACAGCGCCGCCTTTTTTATCATGCGCCCCAAAATAAAGGGCGTCAAGCTTCGCATTTAAAATAGCACCTGCACACATGGGGCAAGGCTCGAGAGTGACATACATATCGCAGTTTTCAAGCCGCCATGAAGAAATATTACGGCAAGCCTCGGCAATAGCGTTGATTTCAGCGTGGCCGAGAGCAGACTTGTCCCGCTCGCGGGTGTTGTGTCCGCGGCCTATGATTTCGCCGTTTCTGACGATTATGCAGCCCACAGGGACATCGCCCGACAGGGCACATTTTTCAGCTTCTTCAATGGCGAGCGCCATGTATTTTTCGTGCATTTTGTCCTCCGCGCAGATGATAGGTAAATTCTAACAAACTAAATGACAAAAGTCAAGAAAAATAGCTTGAAAAAATCCCCTATATAATGTATAATTATTAGAATAGAATGGAGTATTATAGGCAAATGACAGTTTCGCTGTGCGAAAGCGATATTCGGCTTCGCCGAGTGATATGCCTTCGACACGATATATTTGCTTCGCAAATGCGATATGTTGACATAGTCAACATTAAGGTGCCTGCGGCGCATTAGATAAGTTCACTCCCTCAGGCAGCCTTACGGCTGCCAGCTCCCTCGTCTGAGGGAGCCAAGAAAAAGTTAAGCCTCCCTTGTGAATTTACCCCACAAAGCAGGCTTAGTGGGGACCCCATTTATCGGGAGGGGGCACCGTAAACGGCACTAGCTTCGCGTCGCCGCTGAACAACGGTGGAGGGATTGCTGATTATCTGATGTGACTTGTCACACATTTATGTTCCAAAGGAACATATCACTTTCGCACAGCGAAATATATACCATTCTCAACTTTACAATAAATCACTTCAGACGGAGGATAAAATATAATGGACAACAACAAACTTGCCCAGCTTCTCTTCCCTCACATCAATGTGGAGATGGAAGAGTATCTCGAAAAAATCTATCCAAAACGCCAGCTTCCGGAGGGCGCGTATGTAACACGCTTTGCTCCGAGCCCAACAGGCTTTATCCACATCGGCGGTCTTTTTACAGCTCTTGTAAATGAACGCCTTGCCCACCAGTCGGGCGGCAAAATCTTCCTCAGAATCGAAGACACAGACAAGAAGAGAGAGCAGGAAGACGGCATCAACGAAATCATCACAGGTCTTGCAGCATTCGGCATCAACTTTGACGAAGGCAAGACTCTTGACGGCACAGAAAAGGGCGATTACGGACCATACGTCCAGAGCCACAGAGCTGAAATTTACCAGAGCTTCTGTAAGGCTCTCGTAAAGAAGGGCTTTGCATATCCTTGCTTCTGCACAGAAGAAGATCTTGCTGAAATCCGCAAGGTTCAGGAAGAAAAGAAGGTTCTCCCTGGCTATCATACAGAATACGCCAAGTGCAGAAATCTCACTTATGAAGAAATCGAAGAAAATATCAAGGCAGGCAAGCCTTATGTAGTACGTCTCAAGTCCCCGGGCAAAATCGGTGGCCGCGTAAAGTATAAGGATGTTGTCAAGGGCGACATCGAAATGGACGAAAACGTAGCAGATATCGTTCTCCTCAAGACAGACGGTATTCCAACATACCACTTCGCTCACGCTTGTGACGATACACTCATGGGTACAACACACGTTGTTCGCTCCGACGAATGGGTACCATCTGTAAATATCCATCTCCAGCTCTTCTATGTTCTCGGCCTCAAGCCACCTAAGTACTGCCATATCTCCCCAATCATGAAGGAAGACAACGGCGGCAAGAGAAAGCTTTCCAAGCGTAAGGACCCTGAAGCTGCAGTAAGCTACTTCACAGAAGAAGGCTATCCAAAGGAAGCTGTTCTCGAATACCTCCTCACACTTGCAAACTCCCAGTATGAAGACTGGAGAAAGCAGAACAAGACAGCAGACCTCCACGATTACAAGTTCGCAATGAAGAATATGAGCAAGTCGGGCGCACTCTTTGACCTTGTAAAGCTCAACAACGTTTCGGGCGAGGTAATTTCCAGATTCCCTGCTGAAAAGCTCTATGAATATGTTCTCGAATGGGCAAACGAATTCGATAAGGAATTTGCTCAGAAGCTCATCGACAACAAGGAAAAGGCAGTTACATTCTTCGGCGTTGACAGAAGCGGCAACAAGCCTCGTAAGGACATCACACAGTGGAAGGGCGTAGCAAAGTATATGGACTACATCTTCGGGGGTGAATTTGCATACGAAGCTATTGACAATATTGCTCATGAAGACCAGAAGGCTGTTCTCAATAAGTATGCAACAGTATTCGATGTCAACCATACAAAGGACGAATGGTTCGGCACAATGAAGAGCATCTGTGAAGAACTTGGCTTCTCCCCTGATGTAAAGGCTTATAAGGCAGATCCATCTGCATTCAAGGGCCATGTCGGCGATATTTCCACAATCGTCCGCGTTGCTCTCACAGGCAGAAAGAACACACCGGACCTTTATTCCATCATGGCTATCCTCGGCACAGATGAAATCAAGGCAAGAATCAACAAGTATATCGAAACTTTGTAATATACGAAAAATGTAGGGGCGGGTTTCCACGCCCGCCCGCATAATAAATATAAAGCCACATAACTATCTGATTTATACAGGAGTATACAATGGAAAATATTGAAAAGACAACTAATGAAGAAGTATTGTTTGAAGGCAACTTCATCCATGACTTCATCGACGAAGATCTCAGAGAAGGCAACTTCGACAGAGTTCAGACTCGTTTCCCACCGGAACCAAACGGCTACCTTCATGTAGGTCACATCAAGGCTATCGCAGTTGACTTCACAACAGCAAAGAAGTACAACGGTATCTGCAACCTCCGCCTTGACGATACAAACCCACAGAAGGAAGACGACGAATATGTAAACGCAATCATCGAAGATATCCGCTGGCTCGGCTTTGAACCGGACAACATCCTCTATGGCTCCAACTATTTCGATGACTGCTATGAAGCAGCTGTCCGCCTTATCAAGAAGGGCAAGGCTTTCGTCTGTGACTTGAGTGCAGAACAGATGAGAGAATACCGCGGCTCCCTCACAGAGCCTGGCAAGGAAAGCCCATACCACAACAGAACTGTTGAAGAAAATCTCGACCTCTTTGAAAGAATGAGAAAGGGCGAATTTGAGCCTGGTGAAAAGACACTCCGCGCCAAGATCGATATGTCCTCCGGCAATCTCAATATGCGTGACCCTATCATCTACCGCATTATGAAGGTTCCGCACGACCGCTGCGGCGACAAGTGGTGCATTTACCCAATGTACGACTTCAACCACCCTATCTCCGATACAGTTGAAGGCGTTACACACTCCCTCTGCACACTTGAATTTGAAGACCACAGACCGCTTTATGACTGGGTACTCAAGGAAGCTGAATTTGAAAAGCCATCCCGTCAGATCGAATTTGCTCGTCTTAACCTGAGCTATGCTCTCACAAGTAAGAGACGCTGCCTCGCTCTCGTAAACGGCGGCGCAGTAACAGGCTGGGATGACCCTCGTATGGCAACTATCGCAGGTATGAGAAGACGCGGCTATCCAGCTCCAGCTCTCCTCGACTTCGTTTCCAAGGCAGGCCTCTCCAAGACATATTCTGTAGTTGATTACAGCCTCCTCGAGTTCTGTGTACGTGACTATCTCAATACAAATGCAGAACGTGCTATGGCAGTTCTCAAGCCTCTCAAGGTCGTTATTGAAAACTACCCTGAAGGAAAGACAGAAGAAGTTTCTGTTGAAATCAATCCAAACAAGCCTGAGCTCGGCTCCCGTAAGGTAACATTCTCCCGTGAGCTTTACATCGAAGCTGATGACTTCACAGAAGTTCCACCAAAGGGCTACCACAGACTTTCCCCGGGCAAGGAAGTTCGTCTCAAGGGCGGCTACTATATCACAGCTCAGAAGGCTGTTTATAACGAAAATGGCGACATCGATCACCTCATCTGCACTTATGACCCAGAAACAGCAGGCGGCACATCTCCTGACGGCCGCAAGGTAAAGGGCACAATCCACTGGGTTGACGCAAACAACTGCGTTGATGCTGAAGTTCGTCTTTATGACAGACTCTTCAAGAATCCTAACCCATCTGATGGCGAAGTATTCGATAACCTCAACCCTGATTCCCTCACAGTAGTCGAAAATGCAAAGGTTGAAAAGTATCTCCACGGTCACGCGCCGCTCGATACATTCCAGTTCCTCCGCCACGGCTACTTCACAGTTGACAAGGATTCCACAGAAGAGAAGATGGTCTTTAACAGAACTGTAACTCTCAAGGATTCCTGGGCAAAGCAGAAGTAATGATTTATTTAGATAATTCAGCTACAACAAAAGTATTGCCCTGCGCTCTCGATGCAGCTGTCGATGCAATGACAGAAAACTTCGGCAATCCTGCTGCAGTTCATTCTTTCGGCAAGAAGGCAAATGATATATTGGAAAATGCCCGTAAGGACATTATGTCTGCCCTTAATGTGAAGAAGGGTACTCTCGTCTTCACATCGGGCGGCACAGAGAGCATCAACTGGGCAATCACATTCAGCGCTGAAAAGAACAAGCACAAGGGCAAGCACATCGTGTCGACAAAAATCGAACACGCCGCAACACTTGAAACACTCAAGGCTCTCACAATGAAGGGTTATGAAGTAACTCTTGTTGACCCTGAGCGTGACGGCAGCGTGTCGCTTGATAAAATCAAAGCGGCAATCCGTGAAGACACGATTCTGCTGACAATGATGGCTGTCTGCAACGAAACAGGGGCAATTCTGCCTTATCCTGATGCGGCAAAATACATGAAGCAGGTCAATAAAGATGCCTTCGTCCATGTGGACGGGGTGCAGGGCTTCATGAAGATTGATATGCCTCTCGACAATGTGGATTTCCTCTCGATTTCCGCCCATAAAATCGGCGGTGTCAAGGGCATCGGCGCTCTTTATATCCGTGACGGCGTCAAGATAACACCGATGCTTCACGGCGGCTATCAGGATATGGGCTTGCGCTCGGGTACACAGGCTGTACCTCAGATGGCGGCTTTTGGTGCAGCGGCGAAATACCACGCAGAGCATTTCAGCGAAGGCACAGCTCACATGGACGAAGTCCGCCGCTACTGCATTGAAAGACTTTCCGAAATCGAAGGCTCGACAGTTGCAGTAAGTGCTCATCAGGCTCCCCATGTTGTAAATGCAGGATTCAGAAAGGGCAGAAGCGAGGTTATCATCCGCGTGCTGTCCGACAAGGGAATCTATGTTTCGGGTGGCTCTGCTTGTGCCAAGGGCAAGAAAAGCCATGTGCTTTTAGCGATGAACAGAGATCCGAAGGCGATCGATTCATCTTTAAGAATCAGCCTTTCGGAAGAAAATACAAAGGAAGAGATTGACGTTTTCATCGACACATTGAAGATGGCGATGAAGATGTTCAGGTAAAAATATGAGAGAAGTTTTTCTTTTGAAGTTTGGCGAGCTGGTGCTCAAAGGTCTTAACAGACTCAAGTTTGAAAACCGCCTTGTCAAGCTTGTAAAAACAAGAATGTATAAATACGGCACATTCGAGGTTTACGCAAAGCAGTCGGTGCTTTTCGTTGAGCCTGTCGAATGTACTGACCTTGAAGCGGCTTTCGACGCCTGCCGCAAGATTTTCGGCATCGTCGCTGTCCAGCGCTGTGCTGTCTGCGATAAGGACATCATGGTTGCCTGCAAGACAGCCGAAGAATATCTTTCTGATATGCTTCACGAAGTAAAAACTTTCAAGGTCGAATCACGCCGCAGCGATAAGTCCTTCCCTATGACATCCATCCAGATATCCCAGGAAATCGGCGGCTGGCTCAACGATAAGTTTGACCATCTTTCACCAAAGATGGACGAGCCTGAAATGACAGTCAAGGTTGAAGTCAGAGAAAAGGGCATCTACATCAGCGGCAAGGTTTATCCTGGCGCAGGCGGTCTGCCAAATGGCTCCAACGGACGCGGTCTCCTCATGCTTTCGGGCGGTATCGACAGCCCTGTTGCAGGCCACATGATGGCAAAGCGCGGTCTTGATCTGGCGGCTATCCACTTCTTCAGCTATCCGTATACATCTGAGGAAGCAAAGCAGAAGGTGCTCAAGCTTGCTGAAATCATGACAGATTACACAGGCAAGATCCCTGTCTTCATCGTGCCTTTCACAGAGATTCAGGAAGCTATCCGCGATAACTGTTTTGAAGACCTGTTCACAGTTATCATGCGCCGTTTCATGGTGAGAATTGCCGATAAGCTTGCCCAGCAGCAGCTCTGCGGCTGTATCATCACAGGCGAAAGCCTCGGTCAGGTCGCAAGCCAGACTATGGAGGCATTAGGCGTCACAAATGCCTGCTCTGAAACTCCTATCTTCCGTCCGCTCATCGGTATGGATAAGAATGAAATTACAATAATTTCCAGAAAGATAGGCACATTTGAAACATCTATCCTCCCTTATGAAGACTGCTGCACAGTCTTTACACCTAAGCATCCTGTAACAAAGCCAAAGATGAAGAAGGTGCTTGAAGAGGAATCCCGCCTCGATGTGGACGCACTCGTCCAGCGCGCTCTCGACGAAACATACTATATCGTTGTAGGAGAATAATTCCTCTTTTTATGCCTCCCTTGCCTAAAGGGAGGGGGACCATTCGAAGAATGGTGGAGGGATTGAAACTTATTTAATGTGATTTATCACACCATAATGTCCCAAAGGGACAATTCATGATGCGGGGCATCAATTCATACGCTTGCGTAATTCATGAAATCGCATGATTTCAATTCACTTATAACAACCACAAAGAAAGGCAAATTACCATGCAAAAGAGCTTATCTTGTGAAATTCTCGCTGTCGGCACAGAGCTTCTGCTGGGCCAGATAGCAAATACAGATGCCCAGATGCTTTCTCAGGGACTGAGTGAGCTTGGCATTTCGGTATTCCATCACACAGTTGTGGGTGATAACCCACAGCGCCTTCGTGAAGCTGTCGAGCTTGCAAAGTCAAGAGCCGACATCATAATCACAACAGGCGGTCTCGGCCCGACAGCCGACGACCTTACAAAGGAAACCATCGCTTCTGCCTTCGGCAAGAAGCTTGAGCTTCACGGTCCGTCATTAAAGCGCCTTTATGACCGATGGACCTTTGGCAAAATGACAAAGAACAACGAGCGTCAGGCATGGCTTCCTGAAGGCTGTGAAGTGCTTGTCAACGATTGGGGCACAGCTCCCGGCTGCGCTTTTGAAGCGGAAGGCGTTCATGTTGTAATGCTTCCCGGTCCTCCAAGAGAGTGTACAGCTATGTGGAAGCACAGAGCCCGTCCGTATCTTGAAAAGCTGACAGGCGGCGCTATCGTCTCCCATTACATCCGCCTTTATGGCATCGGCGAATCGGCAATGGAAGATAAAATCGCATATATCATGGACAATGCCATAAACCCGTCTGCGGCTCCTTATGCCAAGGAGGGCGAATGTCTTGTCCGTGTAACAGCCAAGGGTGAAAACCACGATGTGGCTGAAGAAATGACAAAGCCTCTTATGGAGCAGATTTGCTCTGAGCTTAAAGACTTCGTCTACGGTATTGACGCCGAATCTCTCGAAGAAGTCCTCGTAGCCCTTCTCAAGGAGAAGAATCTCACTATCTCAACTGCAGAAAGCTGCACAGGCGGCTATATCTCCAAGCGCCTTACAGATATTCCGGGCTGCTCCGATGTTTTCATGGGCGGTATGGTGACATACTCCAATGAGAGCAAGATGAAGCTTTTGGGTGTAAAAGAAGAAACTCTTAAAGCTCACGGCGCAGTAAGCGAAGAAACAGCATACGAAATGGCTAAAAATGTGGCTGAAATCATGGGTACAGATATCGGTGTCGGCATAACAGGCATTGCAGGTCCTGGCGGCGGCACAGAGGAAAAGCCTGTTGGTCTTATCTACGCAGGTATTTCCTACAAGGGCGAAACAAAGGTTTACGAATTGCCAAGAAGAAAGAATCAGTCGCGCGAAAGAGTGCGCCTGCTGGCTTCCTCCAAGGTACTCGACCTTGTCAGAAGAACAGTTCTCGGCATAGAATAATATATAAGGGCGGGCTATGTCCCGCCCATGTAATTTTACAATAATAAAGCCTTCTTCAGTAGGAGAAGATGTCCTTAAAGCATCAATTAAAATGCCAACTTTTCACCGGACGAAAGGCCCGGCTTACATCCTATTTACAACTTACGAAAATAATTTCAATTTATATATAAATCTCAGAACAGGAGGGCAATTATGCCTAAAAAAGTTCTCATCGTCGAAGATGAAAAAGCCATCTCCGACATTATAATGTTCAATCTCAAGCGTGAAGGCTATGAAGTCATGCAGGCGCTGACAGGCACAGACGGTCTCAATATGGCGCTTAACGAAAATCCGGACATAGTTCTTCTCGATATAATGCTCCCTGAAATGGACGGCTTTGAAGTGCTTGAAAAAATCCGCGAGGTCAGCGAAGTGCCTGTAATTATGGTGACAGCGAGAGAAGAAGAGCGCGACAAGGTCCTCGGTCTTGAAACAGGGGCAGACGACTATGTGACAAAGCCATTTTCAATGGTCGAGCTTATCGCCCGTGTAAAGGCAAATACACGCCGTACTATTGCGGCGGCAAAAAAGCCTGAAACCTCAATTAAAATCGGCGATATCACCATTGATACAGAGGTTCAGTCGGTTGTGAAAAACGATACAGCTCTCGACCTCACTCAGCGCGAATATGAAATCATGGTCTACTTTGCAAAAAATCAGACAAAGGTGATCAGCCGTGAGGAGCTTATGGAAAAGGTCTGGGGCTATGATTATTACGGCGATTTGCGCGCTGTCGATGTTGCGATGCGCAGACTCCGCGAAAAAATCGAGGACGACCCAAGTGAGCCAAAGCTCATTATAACAAAGCGCGGCGTCGGCTACTATCTTGGTAAATAAAATGATGAAAAATCTTAAAAGATTACTGAATATAGCAGGGCACAGAGTGACGATTTTCGGCTCGGCTATCTTTATTTCGGTGTTGCTCGTCGTTATTTTTATCGGCGGTATGGTGGAGGCGAGAGCGTGGATGCACAAGCTTGCCTTGCTTATCTCTGCCCTCGTCGTTATCTATCTTATCAACGGCAGAGATAACCCAAGCTATAAAATAGCGTGGATGATACCCATTCTGTGTGCACCTCTTGTGGGCGGCATTTTCTATGTGCTGTTCGGAATAAAGAGATATTCCAGAAAAGAAAGACAGAAGTTCCGCGAAATACTGAAAAAGGCTGACAGCGTTATCGTCCCCAACGAAAAGGCGGCGCTCAGGCTTAAAAATGAAAGCAGCACGGCGGCATCCCAGTCCCGCTATATTGAAAAATACGGCAGATATCCTGCCTATGAGAACACAAATGTGGACTATTTCCGTCTCGGCGAGGATATGTTTGAGCAGTTAAAGGCCGATATGCGCAAGGCTGAGCACTATATCTTCATCGAAACCTTTATAATTGAAGAAGGGAAGATGTGGAGCGAAATGCTGGAGATTCTCGAAGAAAAAATCAGAGAAGGGGTGGATGTGCGCCTTATCTGGGACGATTTCGGCTCGATTCTCCTGCTGCCAAAGGATTTTACAGCAAAGCTTAAAGCCGCAGGCATAAAATTCGGCGTTCATTATCCGCTTCGTCCTTTCATCGACCTCCGCTTAAATAACCGTGACCATCGTAAAATCACAGTTATCGACGGTCACACAGGCTATATCGGCGGCATAAATATCGCCGATGAATACATCAATGAAAAGGTCAAATTCGGCCACTGGAAGGATACGGCGGTAAGGCTTGAGGGCGAAGCTGTCTGGTCACTTTCGATTATGTTTCTCACAATGTGGGATGCCATCAAGGGCGAAAAGGCCGACTATGACAAGTACAGACCGACAGTGTATATGGAAAATATGCCTGCCTGCGACGGCATTGTCCAGCCTTACAGCGACAATCCCCTTGACAGGGAAAATGTGGGCGCTACCGTCTATCTCAACCTTATAAACAAAGCTGAAAAATATGTCTATATAACAACGCCTTATCTTGTTATAGACGATGCTATGATAAATGCCCTTACAACGGCGGCGAAAAACGGCGTAGATGTCCGTATCATAACTCCGAGAATCGGAGACAAATGGTATGTCCACGCTGTGACACGCGCCCATTACAATGTGCTTGTCGAAGCAGGTGTGCGGATTTATGAATACACTCCGGGCTTTATCCATGCAAAATCCTTTGTTGTCGACGATAAATATGCCGTTGTCGGCACTATAAATATGGACTACCGCAGCCTTTATCTTCACTATGAGTGCGCCGTCTGGATGTACGGCTGCTCCTGTATCGAAAGTATAAGAAATGACTTTGAAGATACGATGAAGATAAGCGCCGAAGTCTCGCCGGAGGAAATGAAAAATATCAGATGGTGGCAGCGTCTCGGCAGAGCAATTCTCCGATGCTTCGCCCCGATGATGTAAAATACAAATGAATTGACTTCGTCATGAATTACCGTTGGTATGAATTGCCTTGCGGCATGAATTGTTCATGCGGGAACATTGAGGTGCCTGCGGCGCATTTATTAAGCGTAAGCTATTGTAAAGAGTGACTTGACGCTGATGCACAGCTTATTAAATCGTTGCGAAGCAACACCATCATGTTTGAGAAGCAAACAATTCATGCGCGAAGCGCAATTTATGGTGAAACCAATTCATGTGCAAAGCACAATTCATTTTGAGTATAGACACGAAAACTTTATAAACCCAAACGAAAAGAGGAAATCCTATGCTGAAAAGCCTTCACACAAAGCTGGTGCTCATTCTTGTTGCCCTCATATTGTCGGTTATGGCAATCGTCGGCACATTTCTGGTCAGCAGCGTAACTGAATATAATATCTCGGAGTTTCAGGACGAGATGGCGAATGTCTTCACCCAGGATTTCATCCTCTCTCTTGAAAATGCCGCAAAAGAAGGGGGCAGCGCCTCGCTTAAAGACTATATGATAGCCTATTCCGTCAGCCTCGGCATAAATCAGAACAGAAATTTCTATATCCTCGATGGCAAATCGGGGGAATATATCACAGGCTCGGATGATGTGCTTGGTGCGGAAATGGCGCTTACGCCCAATATGCTGACAGCTATGAACGGTCAGGTAGGGCAGGAAATCAGCCCTGTCGGCACATATTTCGATGTGGCTGTGCCTGTCGAAACCGACGATGCTCTCTATATAGTAGGCGTTATTGACAACAAGCAGGACCTTAACGAGTTTACACGCGACCTTATCAGCGCCCTTGTGCGCGCAATGCTTTTCGGCATGGTAATAGTCGTCCTGCTGTCCTATATTCTTTCAAAAACAATTACAAACCCTGTTGAAAAGCTGACGAGAACGGCAACCGAAATCTCAAAGGGTAAGTTTGAAAATGTCATCGACGTTGAAAGCGGAGATGAGATAGGCGTGCTTACCGAAACCTTCAATGAAATGGCATCAGCCCTCAAAAACAGTATTGATGCCATGGACGGCGAAAGAAATAAGCTCAATACAATGTTTGTCCACATGAAGGACGGCATCGTTGCCTTCGACAAGGACGGCAAGCTTATACATATAAATCCTGCCGCCGAAAAAATGCTGGGTGAAAGCAAGGAGGGTACACATTATAAAAATGTGTTCAAAAACCTCCATATTGATAAAAATGACCTGAGCGAAAGCGGAAACTATATCGAAATCGACTATGCAACTCCGGGCGCTGTGCTGAAATTGTTTATTGCGCCTTTTGACAGCGGTGACGGCGGCGGGCTTATCATAGTCCTCCACGATATCACCGAGCAGAAAAAGCTGGACGATTCAAGACGAGAATTCGTGGCAAATGTCTCCCATGAGCTTCGCACACCGCTTACAAATATCAAGGGCTATACAGAAACCCTTCTCAGCGCCGACGATATAGATGCCGAAACGAGAAAGAGCTTCCTTTCTGTCGTTTACAGCGAGTCGGACAGAATGACTCGCATCGTAAAAGACCTGCTGACACTTTCACGCCTTGACCACGGCAAGGTCGAGATGAAGCAAGAAGTGACCGACCTTAACAGAATTGTGGAAAATGCCGTTTCCGCAATGCGTATTGAAGCGGTGAAGCAGAATATCACTCTCGAATGTACTCTCGAAGGCGAGATGAAGACGATGGGCGACGGCGAGCGTCTTACTCAGGTTATCATCAACCTTATATCCAATGCTCTCAAATATAATAAAAAGGACGGCGCTGTCTATGTAAAGGGCGGCGTTGAAGATAAAATGGCGGTGATTTCTGTCCGCGATACCGGTATCGGCATTCCTGAAAACGATCTGCCCCGCATATTTGAGCGTTTCTACCGGGTGGACAAGGCTCGCTCCCGTGAAAGGGGCGGCACAGGCTTAGGTCTTGCCATTGCAAAGGAAATCACAGAGCAGCACGGCGGCTCGATGAGCATTGCCAGCGTCTACGGCGAAGGCACGACCCTTACTATGAAATTGCCGTTATTTGAAGAAAAGGAATAAAAAGCTCCCCGTACCTCCTTTGCTGAAGGGAGGAGGAGCGAGGGATTGTCATCTGTTCAATGTGATTTATCACAACCGACTTACAACTATGGAAAAATTTAAAAACTTTCTTGTGGTGCTTCTGTCGATTACAATGTGCCTGCTGTGTTTTGCCACTCTCATAGTTATGAGCGGCAGCGAGGTAAGCCTCAGAAGCATATTTGAAGATGAAATTGAATATGACCCTGTGGAAAAGGAAAAGACCGTATATAAAAATATGGCTGTGCCATACAGAATATCGGTGGTTTCGGGCGATACTGTATATACAGAGCAGGGGGTGTCAAAGACAAGCCAGTTTTTCAAGGACTGTGAAAAGCTTCTCCTTGAAGCCGTCGGCTCAATGTCCGAGCTTGAGGAATGCACACTTTCCGAGTACAATGAAGCTCTCGGCAGCAAAAGCCTGATTTTCACTCTTAACGGCAAATTGCCCCTCTATCTTATGCAGATGTGGTCGGGCAGCACAGACGGCTATGAAAACCAGACATCAACTGTGGCTCTCGTCCGCGAAAGCAAGGGTATCAAGGTCTATTTTAAAGACGACGGCGACGGAAAATGCTATTTTTCACAGACATCTTCGGCAAATGCCGTCATAGATGAGCTGATAGCCAGCTATGCAGGCAATAACGGCATACTTTCCTTGGGCGCTGTGCTTTCGTCGGACACTCTGAAAGCTCCCGTCTATGAGATAAACGGCGAAGCGGCAGGGCTTGATGAAAACAAAACCGAAAAGCTTTTGCGCGCCTTTGGGCTCAATCCTTATTTTGCCAAGACCTATCAGGAGTCTGACGGCGATAAGATCTATATTGAGGAGGACGATGTCCTTTCGGTTTCTGCAGAGGGAAGCGTCACATACCGCGCTTCCGAAGGGGGAATTGCTCTTATGGAAGACGGCTCGGCGTCAGAGCACGAAAGCGTTGCTCTTGCGGCAAATAAACTGGCAGAAATCTCGGCTCTGCTTTATGCCGACAATCCCGATATATCTGCCGATGTGGTAAGCGTCAGAAAAGAGGGGGATGAAATCCATATCGGCGGCATAATAAAGCTGGGCGGAATACCGCTGAGCGAGGATGTCTGCTCGGCAGGCATTATCGTACGGGGCGGAATGATAATAAGAATGTGGCTCGATATGCCGAATATTTTCGCAGGTGAAATCAGAACACTTATGAGCGATACGATGGCAAAGGCTGTCAGCAGCAAAAAAGAGTGCAGGTTTGAAATCATATATGTTATGGAAAACGGAAAGCTTGTCCCTGTCAACAGCTTTGTGGAATAGAAAGGTCATATTATGGAATGGAAACGGGCTAAAAATATAATATTGTGCGTGCTGGTTTTTGCCAACCTGTTTCTTGCCATAAACTTAGGCGCGCTTATCGACAGGCGTCTCGGCGAGCAGCAGGACAAGACTGCAATAGCCATAAAAAATCTCCGCAGGCGCGGGCATACCGTATATGAGGATGCCGAAAAAAAGCTGGCTTATCAGCTTTATATATATGATGTGCCCCGTAACGAAAGCTTTGAAGCGGAAATTGCCGAAGGTTTGCTGGGAAAATGCACAAAGGAGAGCAAGGGCGGCGGTATTGAGGAATACTCCTCCGATATAGGGCTTTGCACCTTCCGCTCAGGCGGCAATTTCCTCTGTGAAATCTACGGCAGAAATATCGAAAATGATATGGAGAAAAGCGCCCGCGATATAATAAAGGCGATGGGCATAAAAAAGTATAAGTTTGCCGAAACAGGCAAAACCTCGGTCAGCTTCACAACAAAGGCGGCTGACAAGTTTGCCGTCGAGGATTATAATGTAAAAATAGAGCAGACGACACGAGGCGTGCAGATTTCGGGCAGACTGCTCGATATGGAAAATGCTGTCCGCTCCTCTGTTTCGCCCGATTATGCGAAAATACTGATAAAAATAGCCGATTCTGCCGAAAAAGAGGGGATAAACCTTGAAATACTTTCGATGGAAGTGGTCTATATAGCCGACTATGCCCAGGCTGACGAAACCGTGCTTACGCCGTATATGAAGCTTCTGGAGGCAGACGGAATACGCTATGTAAATTTAAATACATCAGAAATCATAAAAAATTAAAAAAACTATTTGTATTTCTGCAAAAATATGTTATAATAAATATAACTAACTTGGTTGGGTCTGTTTGTTGTGCAAAAATATACATAGAACAGACAGCTTAAGAAATTGAAAATATAGTATGTTAAATATATAATGTAATGAGGCGTTGTAATGGAAAAATTCGTTATCAAAGGTGGTAATCCTCTTTACGGAGAGATTTCTATTGGCGGTGCAAAAAATGCTGCTATCGCTATTATCCCTGCCGCTGTGCTCGTAAAGGGCGTGTGCAGGCTTGAAAACATGCCTAAAATCAGTGATGTTACAATTCAGCTTGATATATTGAAAGAACTCGGCGCTAAGGTTTCCTATGTTGATGAGACAACTGTCGATATCGACTGCACAGAGATCCACGAAGCGACAGAGAGCGCTTATGAGCTTATGCGCGGAATCCGTGCGTCCTATTATCTTCTCGGCTCGCTTCTCGGCAGATACGGCAAGGCTTCGGTTTCCATGCCGGGAGGCTGTGACTTCGGCATCCGTCCTATTGACCAGCACATCAAGGGCTTTGAAGCGCTCGGCGCTCACATCGAGGTGCGCAACGGCAAGATCGAAGCCGATGCTATGAGCGGTCTTCACTCTGCAAATATCTATTTCGATACAGTATCTGTCGGTGCTACAATGAATGTTATGCTTGCTGCCGCAATGGCAAAGGGCACAACTGTCATGGAAAATGTTGCCAAGGAGCCGCATATCGTCGACCTTGCCAACTTCCTCAACTCCATGGGCGCGTCTATTTCGGGCGCAGGCACAGATGTCATCAAGATCAAGGGCGTTGAAAGCCTTCACGGCGGTGTTTACAGCATCATCCCTGACCAGATTGAAGCAGGCACATATATGGCTGCTGTTGCTGCAACAGGCGGCAGTCTGCTCATCAAAAACGTTATCCCTCGTCACCTTGAATGTATCACAAACAAGCTTGTCGACATGAATGTCCAGGTCGAGGAGCTTGACGATGCAGTGCGCGTGACACGTGAAAATAAACAGCTTGCAAAGACAAATATCAAAACCCTGCCATATCCGGGCTTCCCGACAGATATGCAGCCTCAGCTTGCTGTCGTGCTCTGCCTTGCAGAAGGCACAAGTATCGTGACAGAAGGTATCTGGGACGACCGTTTCAGATATATGGATGAGCTGAGAAGAATGGGCGCTGTAACTCAGGTTGACGGCAAGGTCGCCATCATTGAAGGCGTGCGCCGTCTTACAGGCGCAAAGGTAAAGGCAAGAGACCTTCGTGCAGGCGCTGCAATGGTTATCGCAGGCATGGCTGCAGACGGCATTACTGAGGTTGAGGATATCCAGTTTATCGAAAGAGGCTATGAGGATATCGTCAAAAAGCTGAAGGCTGTCGGCGCAGATATCTGCCGCATCTGCGAAGAAGAATCTGCCGAATAATATGACGAAAATTCTCCCTGTTGCCAGCGGCTCGTCGGGTAACGCTCTGCTCTATATGACAGAGAATGCCAAGATTCTTATAGACGCGGGCAGCAATACAAAAACCATCAAAAAGGCCCTCGAGACCCAAGGGCTTTCTTTAGCTGACCTTACACACATATTCATCACGCATACACACAATGACCATATAGCCGCCCTCAATGTTATGCTCAAGCATACTCCGGCAAAGCTTTACATAAGCGAAAACGCATATACCGAGTTTTACGGCTACAAGGACAGGGCGCTTACATTCGCTTATGGCGAAACGGTCGACGCCAACGGCATTGCGGTGAAAAACTTCCGCACAAGCCACGACAGCTTCGGCTCGGTGGGCTATGTCCTGGGTGACGGCAAATATGATTTCGGCTACTGCACAGACTTAGGCTATGTGACCGAAGAAGTGGTGAAGGCTGTCGGTGATTGTCATACATTATATATAGAGTCAAATCACGATGTGGAAATGCTGAAAAGAGGTCCGTATCCATACTTCCTCAAAGAGCGAATCCTCTCGATGACAGGACATATTTCCAATAAAGAGTGCGCAGATTTGGTTGTGCATCTGGCAAAACGCAGGACACGCAATTTCATTCTTGCCCATCTCAGTGAGCAGAATAATACACCGGCGAAAGCCCTGCTTGAAACTGAGAATGCCCTGTTCAAAGCAGGGGCGGACGAAAGCATTCGCGTGCTTGTCGCCCAGAAGAAAAACACAAACCCTCCGATTATACTGTAGCCACCTCGTAAATCATAAGCACATCCATCGGCGGCTCTTTTTTCGCCATTGATGGCGAAAAATCCTCGTTAATACACAAAGTATTGCCTGCGGCTTTTAGCCATTCTGGCAAAAAAATATCTCGCCGCTGAATGCACTCTGATTTAATCGGCGGCTACTGGAGTAGTATGCTTAAAATCAAAATCATCCCTGTAGGCAAGCTTAAAGAAAAGTTTTACATCGAAGCCTGCAAAGAATATATAAAGCGTCTTGAGTTTTACTGCAAGATCGAAATAAAGGAGCTGCCCGAAGGCGGCGGTCTTGTCAAAGAGGCCGAGCTTATCAAAAGTGAGCTTATTCCGGGAAGCTTCGTTATTGCCATGTGCATCGAAGGCAAGCTCCATTCGTCAGAAGAGCTGGCGGCAGTATTCCGGAAGGTGCAGAATCAGGGCAAGTCTGCCATCTGCGTCCTGCTCGGCTCGTCCGAGGGCATGGACGAAAGCGTCAAGGCTCTTGCCGATTTAAGACTTTCCATGTCGAAGATGACATTCCCTCATCATCTGGCAAGGGTAATGGTGCTCGAGCAGATTTACAGAGCCATGAACATCAACGGCGGCGGAAAGTACCATAAATAAATCGGGGAATTATAAAAAATCCCGATATTTTATGATATAGAAAAGAAACACAAAAAATCCTGCCAAATAAAACTTGTAAAATCGCCGAAAATTCGGCTTTTTTATTGGTCGTTTTGGATACAAATATAGATTTTCTTAATAAAGCTCAGCTTTATTGAAAAATCCTATCAATAAAATTGTGAATTTCTAAAAAAAATTCTGAAAAAAGTATTGAAAAATAACGAGTTTTATCATATAATATGGTTGTGAGCGAGTGAGCGAGATAAACGCTACTCGTGTGCGCAAAAACAATCAGCGAAATTATGGAGGAAAAATGGCATACAACTTTAAAATCATGACCAATAATGAGCTGGTGTTTGAAAAGTACGGCAATGAGTATGAGGTAGATTACAAGCCGGGTACGTACGAAGAGCTTCTCCTGCGTGTTCGTACAGAAGTACATAACGGTGCTAAGCTTCTCACACATCCGCTGTCAGGCTCTATCAAGCCAAATGAAACACCATTCAAAACGGTATATCTCAAAAAGGGCAAGGGTCCTCTCCATCTGGACTTTGACTCTGTTGAAATGATTGAGAATGCCATTATCACAGCAAAGAAGTTCAAGATCAGATTCCCGGTTATGCCGGATTACATCAAAGCGGACTTCGCGCTTATTGACCTTTCACTGATGGAAAGCGCTCTCCCTGCCGCTACACAGGCATAAAATGTGTTTAAAACAAGCGTTATTTAACAAATTATAAAAACTAAGATAAGTGAGGTGCATGAATTTGAAATTAGAATTAGGTTACATCAAGATCTCCGACATTCAGCTTTCAAATGAATCCAAAGTAGAAAATGGCGTTCTCTACGTAAATCCAGAGGACATCATCAATCTCATCAAGGAAGATGAAAACATCGCTACAGTAGCAGTTGACGTTGCTCGTCCAGGCGAATCTGTTCGTATCACTCCTGTTAAGGACGTTATCGAACCACGTGTTAAGGTTGAAGGCCCAGGCTCCATTTTCCCAGGCGTTATCGGTAAGGTAAACCGCGTTGGTGAAGGCCGCACACACGTTCTCAAGGGTGCTGCTGTTGTAACAACAGGTAGAATCGTTGGCTTCCAGGAAGGTATCATCGATATGTCCGGCGAAGGCGCAAAGTACACACCATTCTCCCAGACAATGAATCTTGTTGTAACATGTGAACCAGTTGACGGTCTCCGTCCACACGAACACGAAAAGGCAATCCGCTTCGCAGGTCTCAAGACAGCTGTGTTCCTTGGCGAACTCGGCCGCAATGTAGAACCAGACGAAGTTGAAACATTCGAAACACTCAACGTTAAGGAAGGCATCGAAAAGTATCCTAACCTCCCACGCGTTGCTTATGTTCAGATGCTTCAGTCTCAGGGTCTTATGCACGACACATATGTATACGGCGTAGACGCTAAGAGAACTCTCTCCACAATCATTATGCCAACAGAAGTTATGGATGGTGCTATCCTTTCCGGTAACTGTGTATCTTCCTGCGACAAGAACACAACATACCACCACCTCAACAACCCAGTTATCGCTGACCTCTTCAAGGCTCACGGTAAGACACTCAACTTCGCTGGTATGATCATCACAAACGAAAACGTTTACCTTGCTGATAAGGAACGTTCTTCTGACTGGGCTGCTAAGCTCTGCCAGTACCTCGGCGTTGACGGTGCTATCGTATCTCAGGAAGGTTTCGGTAACCCAGATACAGACCTTATCATGAACGCTAAGAAGATCGAAACAGTTGGCGTTAAGACTGTTATCATCACAGACGAATACGCTGGCCGTGACGGTAAGTCTCAGTCCCTCGCTGATGCTGACCCACTTGCAAACGCAGTTGTAACAGGCGGTAACGCAAACATGGTTATCCACCTTCCAAAGATGGACAAGGTTATCGGCCATATCAACTTTGTTGATACAATCGCTGGTGGTTTCGACGGTTCTCTCCATGAAGATGGCACAATCGAAGCAGAACTTCAGATCATCACAGGTGCTACAAACGAACTCGGCTTCAACAAGCTGAGCGCAAGATAATTTAGGAGGTCACAATTAATGGGAAAGATTAAGGTTGTACATTACGTCAACCAGTTCTTCGCAGGTATTGGTGGCGAAGAAAAGGCTGACCAGACACCATTCAAGCAGGATGGTACAATGCCTATCGGTGCTCAGATCGAAAAGGCAATGCAGGCTATTAACGCTGACGTAGAAATCGTTGGTACAGTTGTATGCGGCGACTCCTACTTCAATGAAAACCTCGAAACAGCTAAGGCGGCTGTTCTCGATATGATCAAGAGCTACGAACCAGACCTCTTCATCGCAGGTCCAGCATTTAACGCAGGTCGTTACGGTGTTGCTTGTGGTACAATCACAACAGAGGTTCAGGAAGTTCTCGGCATTCCTGTTCTCACAGGTATGTATAAGGAAAACCCAGGTGCTGACATGTACAAGAACAAGGTATATGTTGTTCCTACAAAGGACTCCGCAGCTGGTGCTCGTGACGCTATCAAGAAGATGGCTCCTCTCGCTGTTAAGCTCGCTACAGGTGCTGAAATCGAAGCATCTTGCGTAGATAACTATATGCCAAACGGCATCCGTAAGAACTTCTTTGAAACAAAGCGTGGTTCTGAACGTGCTGTTGAAATGATGATCAAGAAGCTCGCTGGTAAGGAATTTGTTACAGAGTTCCCAATGCCTAACTTTGACCGTGTAGATCCAAATCCAGCTGTTAAGGATATGGCTCACGCTCGCGTAGCTCTCGTTACATCCGGCGGTGTTGTTCCAAAGGGCAACCCAGACCATATCGAATCTTCTTCCGCTTCCAAGTACGGCGAATACTCCATCGCAGAATTCGACGATCTTACAAGCGAAACACACGAAACAGCTCACGGCGGTTACGACCCAGTTTACTGTAATCAGGACTCCGACCGTGTTCTCCCAGTTGACATTATGAGAGAATTCGAAAAGGCTGGCCGTATCGGTAAGCTCCACGAATACTTCTACACAACAACAGGTAACGGTACTGCTGTTCTTAACGCAGTTGCATTTGCTAAGGAATTCTCCCAGAAGCTCGTTGCAGCAGGCGTAGACGCTGTCGTTCTCACATCCACCTGAGGCACTTGCACACGTTGCGGCGCAACGATGGTTAAGGAAATTGAACGCGCTGGTATCCCAGTTGTTCACATCTGCACAGTTACACCAATCTCCATGACAGTTGGTGCTAACAGAATTGTTCCAGCTATTGCTATCCCACATCCACTCGGTAACCCAGCTCTCTCCATGGAAGAAGAAAAGGTTATCCGTCGTAAGATTGTTGAAACAGCTCTTGAAGCTCTCGAAACAGAAGTTGACAAGCAGACAATCTTCGAAGTTAAGTATTAATCTTAAATTAAAACACTATATAGCAGACTGGGCTAACACAGTTAGCCCTGTCTGCATGTAATTCAAATTATAGGAGATTACAACCAATGAGCAAGATTTATGACGTAATCGTACTCGGCGCAGGCCCTGCTGGTCTCGCTGCAGGTCTTTATGCTGGCAGAAGCCGCCTTTCCGTTCTCATCATCGAAAAGGGCCAGGACGGCGGTCAGATCGCTATCACAGACGAAATCGAAAACTACCCAGGTCAGGTAGAAGGCGATTCCGGCCCATCCCTCATCGCTCGTATGACAGAACAGGCTAAGCACTTCGGTGCAGAACGTGTTTCTGACCTCATCAAGAGCGTTGAACTCGAAGGCGACGTTAAGAAGCTCGTCGGCGCAAAGGGCGAATACCTTGCAAAGACAGTTATCGTTGCTACAGGCGCATTCCCTAAGCCAATCGGCTGCCAGAACGAAGGCAAGTTCGTTGGTAAGGGTATCTCTTTCTGCGCAACATGTGACGCTGCATTCTTCGAAGATTTCGAAGTATACGTAGTTGGCGGCGGTGACTCTGCTGTTGAAGAAGCTATGTACCTCACAAAGTTCGCACGTAAGGTTACAATTATCCACAGACGTGACCAGCTCCGTGCTGCTAAGTCCATCCAGGAAAAGGCATTCAAGAACGAAAAGATCGCATTCATGTGGGATACAGTTGTTGACAGCGTAGAAGGCGAAGAAATGCTCGAAGCTATGGTAGTTAAGAACGTTAAGACAGGTGAACTCACACGTATCGAAGCAGATCCAGATGACGGTATCTTCGGTCTCTTTGGCTTCATCGGCTACAATCCTAACTCCGCTCTCTTCGAAGGCATTCTTGATATGGACCACGGTTACATCAAGACAGATGACAACATGCACACAAACATCGAAGGTGTTTATGCTGCTGGTGACATCCGCGTTAAGAGCCTTCGCCAGGTTGTTACAGCTGCTGCTGACGGCGCTATCGCTGCTATGCAGGCTGAACACTACCTCGCAAACAAGGAATAATTTCTTATTTAATTAAAAAATATTTTTAGGAGGACACTAACTATGTCTATGCTCGAACTCGATAAGGACACTTTTGAAGCTGAAGTTCTCAATGCTGAAGGTAAGGTATTCGTAGACTTCTACGGCGACGGTTGCGTTCCATGTAAGGCTCTCATGCCTTTCGTACACGAATGTGCTGAAAAGTACGCAGCAAACATGAAGTTCTGCGCACTCAACACAACAAAGGCTCGTCGTCTTGCTATTAAGCAGGGCATCATGGGTCTCCCAGTTCTCGCTATTTACGAAGGCGGCAAGCAGATCGCTTCCTGCGTAAAGGACGATGCAACTCAGGAAAACATCGAAAACATGATCAAGGCTAACATCTAATTATATTAGATTAAGCATATAAAACTTTTATCGTGTAATTCCGCTTTGGTAGGGCGGTTTTACAAGTGTGCTTCGGCACGCTATAAAAAATTCTACAAATAAATCGAAGAAGGAGGATTTTACCATGAGCTTGTTAGAAGGCAAGAAGGTAATCATTATCGGCGATAGAGACGGTATTCCAGGCGACGCTATTGCTGAATGTGCTACAAGCGCTGGTGCGGAAGTAATCTACTCCTCAACGGAGTGCTTCGTCTGAACAGCTGCTGGTGCAATGGACTTGGAAAATCAGAAGAGAGTTAAGGAATTCACAGAAGAATATGGCGCAGAGAACATCGTTGTTCTCCTCGGCGCTGCTGAAGGTGAAGCTTCCGGCCTTGCTGCTGAAACAGTAACAGCTGGCGACCCTACATTTGCTGGTCCATTGACAGGAGTCTCGTTGGGACTCAAGGTTTACCACGTTTGCGAACCTGAAATTAAGGAACTCATTGATGAAGCTGTTTACGAAGAACAGATTTCCATGATGGAAATGGTTCTCGATGTTGATGATATCATCAGCGAAATGACAGCAATTCGTGATGAATTCTGTAAGTACTAATTTTTGTGGAATTACCCCTTAAAGTGATATGGCTTCGGCCATATCACTTTAAGCCATATTTGGGGTTAATAGATAAAAGCTATTGAAATATGATAGCTTTATTTGCATATCTAATAGTTTTAATAGCTTTTCTGTATTAATTTACAAATTTTTATTATGGAGGAATACTTCAATGAATAGCGTAGTAAAAGGCACTGGCTATATCCTGGTTCACACACCAGATATGATCATGCGCAATGGTACAACTCAGACAACAGAAATGATCGTTAACCCTGGTTCCGAATACCTCAAGGAACTTCCAAATCATATCAGAACATATGATCAGGCTGTTAACTACTATCCAAACCAGACATACATCGGCAACATGACTCCAGCTGAACTCGCAGCTATCGAAGGCCCATGGTATGACAAGCCAATGGAAAATGCTCCACGTTACGGTAAGTTCGGTGAAATCATGCCAGAAGCAGAATTCTACCTCCTTATGCAGACATGTGACGTATTTGACCTTATGCGTCTCCACAAGGACTTCGTTGCTGAACACCTCGAAGCTTTCAAGGCTAACCCAATCATCGACGAAACAATCGTTGCACGTGTAAATGCAGGCGTTGAACAGGACGAAATCGAACATTTCGTAAACGACGAACACGCTGAAGGCATCTACTACAACGACAAGCTCGTTGGTTACCTCAAGAGAGCTCACGACGTTGACGTTAACCTTTCTGCTCACGTTATGCTCGAAAACATCGTTTCCAAGGCTTCCTCCGTTCTCGCAACACTTTATGCTGTTCAGAACGCAGGCATCAACAAGGAAGATGTTGACTATATCATCGACTGCTGTGAAGAAGCTTGCGGCGATATGAATCAGCGCGGCGGCGGTAACTTCGCTAAGGCAACAGCTGAAATCGCAGGTCTCGTAAATGCTTCCGGTTCCGACGTTCGTGGCTTCTGCGCAGGCCCAGCTCACGCTATCGTTGACGCTGCTTCCCTCGTAAAGTCCGGCGCATTCAAGTGCGTAATCGTTTCCGCTGGTGGCTGCACAGCTAAGCTCGGTATGAATGGTAAGGACCACGTTAAGAAGGGTCTCCCAATCCTCGAAGACGTTCTCGGTGGCTTTGCTATCGTTATCACAGAAAACGACGGCGTTTCCGCTGAAATCAACCTCGATATGCTCGGTAAGCACTCTGTAGGTACAGGTTCTGCTCCTCAGGCTGTTATCTCTGCTCTCGTAACACAGTCCCTCGACAAGCACGGCCTCAAGATCACAGATATCGACAAGTACTCCCCAGAAATGCAGAACCCAGACGTTACAAAGCCAGCTGGCGCAGGTGACGTTCCACTCGGCAACTACAAGATGATCGGTGCTCTCGCTGTTAAGCGCGGCGAAATCGACAAGAAGGATCTCGCTTCCTTCCCAGCAAAGCACGGTATGATGGGTTGGGCTCCAACACAGGGTCACATTCCATCCGGCGTTCCATACATTGGCTTCGCACGTGAAGAAATCATGAGAGGCGAAATCAAGAAGGCTATGATCATCGGTAAGGGCTCTCTCTTCCTCGGCCGTATGACAAACCTCTTCGACGGTATGTCTTTCGTAATGCAGACAAATACAGCTGCTGAAGAACAGGCTGCTGCAGGCGTTTCTGAAGACGAAGTAAAGGTACTTATCGGTAAGGCTCTTAAGGAATTCGCAGCTAACCTCATCGCTGAATAAGGGGGACGCTAACAATGTCTATTGAAAAAATCATTGCTAAGACTTTCGAAGAACTCGGTGAAGGTCTTATCTCCGGCAACTTCGGCTCCAAGCCAAAGATTGCTATTACAGGTATGGGTTCCGAACACGGTGAAGAAAACGCAATGCGCGGCGCTGTTATGGCTGCTCAGCAGGGCGTAGACGTTTACTACATCGGTACACTCACACACCCACTCGTTAAGACTGTTGCAGTCGCAGACGAAGAAGAAGGCCACAAGAAGATGGAAGAACTCGTTGATACAGGCGCTGTTGACGGTGCTGTAACAATGCACTTCCCATTCCCAATCGGCGTTTCTACAGTAGGCCGCGTTGTCACACCTGCTAAGGGCAAGGAAATGTTCATTGCTACAACAACTGGTACATCTTCCGCTGACCGTATCGAAGGTATGATCAAGAACGCTATCTACGGTATCATCGCAGCTAAGGCTTCCGGCGTTGAAAACCCAACAGTCGGTATCCTCAATGTTGACGGTGCTCGTCAGACAGAAATGGCTCTCAAGAAGCTCCAGGAAAACGGTTATCCAATCGAATTCGCAACATCCGGTCGTGCAGACGGCGGCTGCGTAATGCGTGGTAACGACGTTCTCATGGGCTCTCCAGACGTCATGGTAACAGACTCCCTCACAGGTAACATCCTCATGAAGCTCATGAGCTCCTTCACAACAGGCGGCTCTTTCGAAGCTACAGGCTTCGGCTACGGCCCAGGCGTTGGCGAAGGCTACGACAAGATGATCCTCATCGTTTCCCGTGCTTCCGGTGCTCCGGTTATCGCTGGCGCTCTCAAGTACGCTGCTGAACTCGCTAAGAACAAGTTCTTCCAGGTTGCTAAGAACGAATTTGAACTTGCTAACAAGGCAGGTCTCAAGAAGCTTCTCGAAGAAAGAAAGGCAGCTGCAAAGCCAGCTGCAGCAGCTGAAGAAGAAGTTGTTGCTCCTCCAACAGAAATCGTAACAGCTCAGATCCCTGGTGTTGAAATCATGGACCTCGAAGACGCTGTTAAGGTTGTTTGGAAGGAAGGCATCTATGCTCAGAGCGGTATGGGCTGCACAGGTCCTATCATCCTCGTTTCCGATGCTAACCTCGAAAAGGCAAGAGAAATCCTCAAGAAGGCTGGCTACATCCAGGACTAATTATATTGCAAATAAGGGCAAAGTGATCCTTTGCCCTTTTGCAGACTAACCACTATATAAAATATCAAAAAAGGGGAAGCAAATAAAATGTACAAGATTTTGCGTCGTGAAGACTTGAACTCTCAGGTCGTACTGATGGAAATTGAAGCTCCTATCGTTGCAAAGAAGTGCAAGGCAGGTCAGTTCATTATCCTTCGCGTAAATGAAGAAGGCGAAAGAATCCCACTCACAGTTGCAGATTACAACCGTGAAAAGGGCACAGTTACAATCATCTTCCAGATCGTTGGTAAGACAACACAGATTCTTGCTGAAAAGAAGGAAGGCGAATACATTCAGGACTTCCTTGGCCCTCTCGGCAAGGCATCTGAAATCGAAGGCAAGAAGGTTGCTATCATCGGCGGCGGTCTCGGCTGTGCTATCGCATATCCACAGGCTAAGGCATTCCACGAAGCTGGCGTAGAAGTTGACCTCATCGCAGGCTTCAGAAACAAGGACTTCGTTATCCTTGAAGAAGAAATGAAGAAGGCATGTAACAGACTTCACATCGTAACAGACGACGGTTCCTACATCGAAAAGGCTCTCGTTACAAATAAGCTCGAACAGCTCATCAACGAAGGCAACGAATACGATCTCGTTATCGCTATCGGTCCACTCGTAATGATGAAGTTCGTATGTCTCCTCACAAAGAAGTACAACCTCAAGACTATCGTATCCATGAACCCAATCATGATCGACGGTACAGGTATGTGCGGCGGCTGCCGTGTAACAGTTGGCGGCGAAACAAAGTTCGCTTGCGTTGACGGCCCTGACTTTGACGGTCACCTCATCGACTTTGATGAAGTTATCCGCCGTTCCAAGATGTACTCCATCGAAGAACGTCAGTCTATGGAAGATCATAAGCACAAATGTAATTTGGAGGGTATGCACTAATGGCTAATATGTCTCTTAAGAAATTGCCAATGCCTGAACAGGATCCATTGGTACGTAACAAAAACTTTGAAGAAGTTGCTCTTGGCTACACAGCTGAAATGGCTATCGAAGAAGCTACACGCTGCCTTAACTGTAAGAACAAGCCATGCGTAAGCGGCTGCCCTGTTAACGTTAAGATCCCTGACTTCATCGCTAAGGTTGCTGAAGGTAAGTTTGTAGAAGCTTACGAAATCATCTCCGAAACATCTGCTCTTCCAGCAGTTTGCGGCCGTGTTTGCCCACAGGAATCCCAGTGTGAAGGCAAGTGTATCCGCGGCATCAAGGGTGAACCTGTTGCTATCGGTCGTCTCGAACGCTTCGTTGCTGACTATGTAATGCTCAACGGCGGCGCTAAGGTTACAAAGGCTGAACCAAACGGCCATAAGGTTGCTGTTCTCGGTTCCGGCCCTGCTGGTCTCACAGCTGCTGGTGACCTCGCTCGTATGGGTTACGATGTAACAATTTTCGAAGCATTCCACAAGGCTGGCGGTGTTCTCGTTTACGGTATCCCACAGTTCCGTCTTCCTAAGGAAATCGTTCAGAAGGAAGTTGACAAGCTCATCGCAATGGGCGTTAAGGTTGAACTCAACGTTCTCGGCGGTAAGGCTATCACAGTTGAAGAACTCTTCGAAATGGGCTTTGAATCTGTATTCGTAGGTACAGGTGCTGGTCTCCCAATCTTCATGAACATCCCAGGCGAATCCCTTAACGGTGTTTACTCCGCTAACGAATTCCTCACACGTATCAACCTCATGAAGGCTTACAAGCCAGAATACGACACACCAACTAAGTACCACAAGGTAGTTGCTGTTGTTGGTGGCGGTAACGTTGCAATGGACGCAGCTCGCTGCGCAAAGCGTCTCGGTGCTGAAGTTCACGTTATCTACCGTCGTGGCATGGAAGAAATGCCTGCACGTGCTGAAGAAGTTCACCACGCTCAGGAAGAAGAAATCATCTTCGATACACTCTGCAACCCAGTTCAGGTTCTCGGTGACGAAAATGGTAATGTATCCGGCGTAGAATGCATCCGTATGCAGCTCGGTGAGCCAGACGAAAGAGGACGTCGTCGTCCAATCGAAATCCCAGGCTCCAACTTCGTTCTCCCAGTAGACGCAGTTATTATGTCCCTCGGTACATCTCCAAACCCAATCATGAAGGAATACACACCAGGTCTTGAAACAAACAAGAAGGGTTGTATCGTAGCTAACGAAGATGGTCTTACATCTATCGAAGGCGTATACGCTGGCGGTGACGCAGTTACAGGTGCTGCTACAGTTATCCTCGCTATGGGTGCTGGTAAGACAGCTGCTGCTGCTATCCACAAGTATCTTTCTGAAAAGTAATTCTTCACGACTTACATAATTGGATAATTTAAGGGCATCCGAAAGGGTGCCCTTTTTGCTGCCCTAAATGCACAACCCTGTAGGGGACGGTGCTTGTCAACGTCCCGAAAATGCACATTTCCTCTTGACTTAAACCCCACTTTAAGGTTTATAATTCAACTATAAACAACACAACGGAGGTATTATTATGGGTAAGAATATTCTCATCGTCACAGGCTCACCTCGCGTGGGCGGCAACAGCGATGTGCTGGCTGAAGCTTTCGCAAAGGGCGCTCTTGAAGCAGGCCACAGCGTCAGAACTTTCGCCGCAGGCAGGGCTGACATCAAACCTTGCAAGGTGTGCAACGCCTGCAAGACAACAGGCAAGTGCGTTTTTGACGACGATTTCCGGAAGGTCGAGCCAATGCTTGCCGAAGCTGACGTGATAGTTCTTTCTTCGCCGATTTACTGGTATGACATTTCGGCTCAGCTCAAGCTGGTCATCGACAAGTTCTATTCCACAAAGGCTCAGCAGCACATCCAGGAAAGCGTGCTCATCCTCTGCGGTGCTGTTGAAAAGGAACGCTTTGACGGCGCTGTGCAGGTTTACAAGCGTATCTGCGAAGGCAGTGTTGGCTGGAAGGACAGAGGTGTAATTCTCGCCGGCAAATGCAGCGCTATCGGCGATGCCGTCAAGCATCCTGCTTACAACGAAGCCTACGAGCTGGGCAAAAATATTTAAAACACAACAAAAACCTCCCATTGAGGCACACTCTGCAGGAAAGTGTGCCTCAATGATGTCCGTTCCTGTTCGGAACGGGTGATATACCTTCGGTATGATATCGCTCTGCAAGCGATGATATATGCCTGTGGCATATTCAGGAACGGATATTATATCATATTTTTACGAAGTGGAAATATATCATACGGCCAAGCTGTATATCATATCTCGAAAGAGATATATCATTTATGACCCGCTGGAAATAATTTGTTTTTCGGTCGATTTTTAACTTATTAAAGTACGTAACCCACTATGACACTTTTGAATGTTCAAAAGTGTCATTTTCTCTTTATACAGAAAAATGGAGACAACTTCTTTACAAAGTGTCTCCATTCAAAGAGGTTTTTCTTATATAACTTACTTCTGTGCCACAATCATATAGCGGTGAGTCATGCCTTCGATAAAGCCTTCACACTGGATTTTCTCATGCATTTTCAGCAGATTTTCAAGACAGGATTCAACTGAAAAATCGGGAAACTCCCATTGGATTATTCGCACAAACCAGACGAAAGCGCCGATGTCATAAAATCTTATAGGGCGAAAAGCCTCGCCGCTTTCGGTAATGACAAAGCCTGCATCTTCAAAAGCCGCCTTCTGTTGGGCGAGATTCAGCCCTTCAAACTGCTTCGGAACACCGGGCATAGCCATTTCAACAAGCTGACGGTCGTTGTCCTCGCCCACCTGCTGAGTGATGAAAATGCCGCCCTTTTTCAGCAGACGAAAGATTTCAGCAGGGTCAAAACTGCCGTGGCGGTTGATTATCATGTCAAAACTGCCATTCTCAAAAGGGATTGCCGAAGGGTTGTCGCAAGGGCGGAAATCAATGCCAAGAGGGAGCAAAACCTCCCTGCAAAGCTCAATATTCGGAGCAAAACCCTCGGTCGCCGCTGTATTTTCGTATGGATGGTTAAGGGAAAGCAGAAACTCGCCGCCGCCTGTGTCATAATCGAGGATTTTCATATCGGGACGAAGATATTTCTTGATAAGCGCCCGATAATCCCACGGGAAATCGGTATCCTCGCTGTATCGCCCGTCAATGTGAGAAAAATCCCAGCCGTGAATGTGGGCGATTTCCTCCTCAGCCTTCCATTTTTTTATCAGCTCATTCATATAAATCACGCTTTCGATAATAATTCTGACTATATTATAATATATTTACCCCATAAATGCAAGAGCGGCAACTGCACACAAAAATGTACATAAACAATTTATACCTCCTTGCGTAAAAAATCCCTTTGTGCTATAATCATACTATAGAAAAAATCAAGGAGGAAAAATTATGGCAAACACATTTCCATCGTCAATCTGGCTGCTTTTCGCCGTTGCATTGGTGATAAGCTCTATCGGATTCATCAAATATGTGTGGTTTATCTCTCTCGGCTACGGATTTTCCATCGCAGGCTTAGGCGTGCTTATGCTGTTCCTTTTTAAGGACACACTTTCCTGCGGCACACTTCTGCTGTGCATACTTTTCATAGCCTACGGCTTGCGTCTCGGCGGATATCTGCTGTTCCGCGAGGTAAAAAGCTCTGCCTATAATGCAAAAATGAAGACAGAAATCAAGGACGGCAAAACCATGCCTTTCTTCGTCAAGTGCGCGATCTGGATAACCTGCGTGCTGCTCTATATGCTTCAGGTTGTGCCGGTTTTCTACCGCCTTCACAACGGCGCAGGCACAGATATCTGGGCTTACATAGGGGCTGGTGTCATGGCTTTCGGCCTTATTTTTGAATCGGTTTCCGACTGGCAGAAAAGCAAGGCAAAGAAAATCAATCCTAAGCGTTTCTGCGATACAGGGCTTTTCAGAATCGTACGCTGTCCTAACTATCTGGGCGAAATGATTTTCTGGACAGGTGTTATCATCTCGGGCATCGGCGCTCTTGCAGGCATCGGTCAGTGGATAATGGCGCTTGTCGGCTATATCGGCATAATCTATGTCATGTTCAGCGGCGCGCGCCGTCTTGAAGTCCGCCAGAATAAGAATTACGGCAAGGACCCTGAATATCAGACCTATTCAAAAACCGTGCCTATCCTGCTGCCTTTCGTGCCGCTTTACAGCGTGGAGAAATATAAGTTCCTTGTGGCGTAAGTTATCGACAAAAGCACTCGTAATGAGTGCTTTTTTTATGTGGATTTTTCCGATTATTTATGGTAAAATTAAGTTATCAATAAATCCGGAGGTTGTTATGAAGATAGACCGTCTTGAAACCCCTGCGCTCATCGTCGAGCGTGAGATTTTTTATAAAAATATGGAGGCGATGGCAAAGCTGCTTGAAGGCAGAAATATTAAGCTTCGCCCTCATTTCAAGTCGAACAAATCGGCATTCATTGCCCACGAACAGATAAAATACGGCGCAAAGGGCATCACCTGCGCCAAACTCAGCGAGGCTGTCGACCTTTGTGACAGCGGTGTTGAGGACATTCTCATTGCAAATCAGATAACAGACAGCCGCAAGATAAGCCGTCTTGCTCAGCTCGCTCTCGACTGTCATATCACAGTCTGCGTTGACGACCTTGAAAATGTCAGGGCGCTTGCAAAGGCGGCAGAGGAGACAGGCAGCGTTATCCATTGTTTTGTGGAGTATGATATCGGCATGGACAGATGCGGTGTTATGGAAATCCATCAGGTTGTCGGCCTTGCCAAGGCAATAAAGGCTGAAAAAAGCCTTACTTTCGACGGCATTCAGGCTTATGCAGGGCATATTTCCCATGTTGTCGGCAAGGACGAGCGTCTTGATATGACAGAGAGCAACTCGAAAAAGCTTCACGTACTTCTCGACAGGCTGAAGGAGGAGGGCATTCCTGCCCGTGAGCTTTCGGGCGGCAGCACAGGCACCTCGGTCATCAAGGCTGAGGAGGACCTTTACACCGAGCTTCAGGCGGGCAGTTATATTTTTATGGATGCCACATATCGCGACCTGAATCTGCCTTTTGAAAACTCACTTTTCCTGCTGCAACAGTTGTCAGCGTCCGTGATGGGGTGACAATTTTAGATGCAGGCGTGAAAAGCTGCGGAATGGACCAGGGCAATCCTGTGCCTGTCGGCATGAACGCAGGCAGAATCGAAGCCAATGAGGAGCATATCAAGCTGTTTGACCTTGATAAGAAGCTGAAAATCGGCGACAAGGTACGCCTTATTCCGGGGCATTGCTGCTCGACGGTCAATCTCCACGATAAGCTTTATCTTGTCGAGGGGGACAAGGTTGTCGACAGAATTATCGTCACATCAAGAGGCAACAGCCGCTAAAATACAAAAAAGACTGGGATTTCCCAGTCTTTTAATTTTATTCTTCTTCGATTTCACCGAACATCAGGTCGGCGATTTCGCCTGCCATTTCCATAGCGCCGTAAGGTACATAAATGCGGAGCTGTTCGGTCATAATCCCCAGACGGGAAGTGAGCCCTGCGCCCATAACAGGCTTGGAGACAGCCTCGATTCCGTTGTCACGAAGAGCGTCGATGAACATTTCAGCCCACATCTGCTCGCGGACGGCGTAGAGAACATAGTCGTTCATGGCAGGAGCGCGGAGCTCGCCGCCGCAGGCAGGGCAGATGTCACCGCCTGCGAGAATATTGCACTTTTCACAGTATTTCATAATTTACTCACTTAATGTCACTTCAAGCTTCTTGTCGTTGACTTCGATGATGAACCTGCGAGGCTCATAATGCTTTGTCAGCTTTGCTTCAAGCTCGTCGAGAAGCGCCTTCTTTGCCTTGTAAATCTCGTGAGACTGGGCAACCGAAATCGCCTTGAAGCGGACCTTGCCGCCAACAGGGCATTGCACAAGCTTGTCAAGGTCAGATGAGATGACAGTTGCAATCTTGGTGTAGCCGCCCGCTGTCTGGCGGTCGGCCAGCATCACGATAGGCATACCGTGCTTCGGCACCTGAACAGCGCCAACGCAGATGCCGTCGGAGATGATGTCGCTGCCGTTTTTTGTCGCCACAGCCTCGCCCGAAAGGCGGCAGCCCATACGGTCAAACTCGCTGGTTACAGTATATTCAGCCGAAAGGAAGGTGCTGATGCCCTCGTCGGTAAAATGGTCGTCCTGAGGACCCATTACAACACGGAGAGTGACTTCGCTTTCGTAATTCTTGCGGACAAAACGGCGCATTTTCATATTAGGAAGCTTGAAATGGTACTCACGCAAGCCAATTTTATCGCCTGTTGTCAGCTTTCTGCCGTCAATACCACCGATTTTTGCCTTCATGTAAGTTGAACGGCTTCCCATCACAGGGGCAATGTCCATGCCGCCTGCGAAAGCCACATAGCAGTAGTTGCCGTTGTCGCTTGCCGAAAAGGAAAGCACATCGCCGTTTCTGATGTAAAGGGCCTCATTCATAGGAACTTCCTTCTTGTTGACAGTCGGCTTCATATCAGCGCCGGTAATTGCGATGACAGCCGCGCTGTCAAACTCCAAAGTCGCGCCCATCATCAGCATTTCAAGGCAGGCTTCGTTTCTGTCGTTGCCCACCAAAATATTGGCAAGATTAAGGGAATACATATCCATAGCGCCCGAAACAGGCACACCGCTGGCCTGATAGCCATAGCGTCCGCTGTCCTGCACAGTGGTGGAAATGCCAGGATTTTTTACAGTAAATCCCATATTATACACCCCTTTCACGCATCTTGCAAAGGTAGATACCCTTGTCTGCCTGCTCTTTTATCTTAAAATATTCTTCCTTTGAAATCGGCACAAATTTGAGGTAATTGCCGCTTTTGAGCAGCACAGGATTTTCACGCTCTATGTCGAAAAGCTTGACAGGAGTCTTGCCGATAAGACGCCAGCCGCCTGGGGAGTCGACAGAATAAATGCCTGTCTGGCTGCCGGCGATGCCAACGCTGCCCGCCTCGATTTTCACGCGCGGATTGTCAAGACGAGGTGTGGCGATGGAATTATCCATACCGCCGAGATACGGGAAGCCCGGAGTGAAGCCTATCATATAGATGAGATACTCAGGGGAGGAGTGAATTGCGATGACTTCGTCCACAGTTTTGCCGTTGTGGGAGGCTACAAACTCAAGGTCAGGCCCCGATTCATCGGAATACCATACAGGTATTTCGATAACGTAAGGATTTGTGACATTGAGGGCGATTTCTGTGCTTAAAAGCTCGTCGACAAGAGCCGTAAGGCTCTCTAAATCGAGAACCAAAGGGTCATAGTAAATCGAAACCGAGCGATATGTAGGCATAGTTTCAATAATGCCGTTGACATTGAGGGTTCTGAGCATATCGCAAAGACGGGTCACCCTGCTGTTGACGGCAGGGGAAATCTCGTTGCCAAATTCGACAGTCAGCCCCGTGTCACCGAGAGGTAAATATCTTACATCCATTATACAATTTCTCCTACAGGCACAATTTCAATGCCTTCATTGATAAGAGCCGCCTTGATTTTTGTGACAAATTCCACAGCCTTTGGATTGTCGCCGTGAACGCAGACCGAGTCTGCCTTGATTTCGATGTCCTCGCCTGTATTGGTGCGAACCTTGCCTTCCTTAATCATGCGGATAACACGCTCGATAGCTTCGGTTTCATCGTGGATGAATGCGCCCGGCTCAGAACGGGGAACAAGAGTGCCCTGAGCTGTATAGCCGCGGTCTGCAAATACTTCGCTTGCAACGCGCAGGCCAACATCCTTGCCTGCCTTGAGCATCTGGGAGCCGGAAGGAGCCATGAGGATGATATTCTTGTCAACTTCATAAATAGCGTCAGCGATAGCCTTTGCCAGCTTGTAGTCAACACCTGCCATATTGTAGAGAGCGCCGTGAGGTTTTACATGCTGGATTTTAAGCCCCTGAGCAGTTGTGAAAGCCATGAGAGCGCCAAGCTGATATTTTACATAAGCCTTTGCTTCGAGAGGGGAGATGTTCATATTGCGTCTGCCGAAGCCGATAAGGTCAAGAAAGCCCGGATGAGCGCCGACAGCCGTGTTGTATTCCTTGCAGTAAGCCACAGTTTTTTCCATAACCACAGGGTCGCCGCCGTGGAAACCGCAGGCTACGTTGGCAGATGTGACGTGCTTGATGACTTCTTCATCCATGCCGATGGTGTAGTTGCCGAAGCTTTCGCCCAGGTCGGAGTTAAGGTCGATTTTATACATAATATTTCTCCTTTTCGCGGATTATTTATGGTTTTATTTTAGCATAAAACAGCGCAATGTTCAATAGAAAGTTGAGAATGGGATATCTTCTGTAGTTTGTACAATTCCGTAGGGGCGGGTTTCCATGCCCGCCCGAATTATTGAAATGCTGTATGCCGACTTAGGCAATAAAAAACTTCAATTTACTATGGACTTTATGTATAAAATGTGATAAAATTTACCTAAATAAAACGCAAAAGGAGCAGGCTATGAAAAAAGTAATCAAGACAACTGAGCTTCAGGGCAACCCTTTCCAGATGGTTGGCAAGGACTGGATGCTCATCACAGCAGGCAACGAAGAAAAGTGCAACACAATGACAGCCTCATGGGGCGGCATG
>SVKW01000100.1 GCA_015068285.1 Oscillospiraceae bacterium
CGCACAAGCTCTGTAGGGGGCGTTGCCATCAACGCCCCGCGGGCTGATGTGGGCATCAGCCCCTGCAACTAAACCCAAAAAGCCACCAAATGGTGGCTTTTTTACATCATATCAAAAATATTTCCCCTCGCCAGATACCTCACCGGCAGGTCTGCCATGGTGAATGCCCCCGTTTTGTCCTCGCTATTCAGCCGATATGCCGCCCTCGCACAGGCAACTAAAATACCTGCCGTAAAATCGGGGTTTGAATTGAGCTTCAACCTCAATTCCATAGCGCTTTCGCCGTTATCACACACCACTCTGCCGCCGTGGGGGAAACCGCTGTGATTTTGTCTTAATTCATCAGTGCTGACAAAATGCACCGCTGTATCATAACCTGCAAAATATTTGGGCATAGTCTTGATTTTATGCTCAATTTCAGCCTTGTCAGCATTGTTTTCAGCCACAACAAAGCACTCACGCCTGTGCATTTTATGGGGATTATCACCCTCATAGTTGTAATCAGGAATGGTGTACTGCCGTGCATCGACCACCCCGTCAATTTTCCGAATGGCATCGGAATGTCCCTGACTTACCCCCTTGCCCCAGTAAGTGCGAAGCTTGCCGTCGGGCAAAATGGCATCAGCATAGATACGCATAAGCGAAAACAGCCCCGGGTCCCATCCGCAGGAAACAAGGGCGGTTTTGCCCCCTGTTTTGGCTGATTTATTCACATTTTCATAGTGTTTCGCTATGTCTGCGTGGGTGTCAAAGCTGTCGACCACATTGAAATGCTCGGCTAAAAATGGAGTCATAACTGGTAAATCGACAGCGCTCCCGCCGCACAGAATAAGCGCGTCAATTTCATTCTTATACTCCATAATCTCATCATAAGGCAGAGTATCAGGCATATTTCTCCGCGAAAACACCCCAAAAAGCTCCATATCGGGCATATTTTTCACAATTTTCGCCGCACTCCTGCCAAGATTCCCCAGACCAACCACCGCAATTTTCATATAATCACCTCGGTTATGTATATGAGGATACACAGATAAATATACCATTTACACCTTATATTATATATGATATAATTATCTTAACATAACACAAGGAGGTATGCTTATGAAAAAGCTCATTCCGGTAGGGCTGGCTGTTATTCTTGTTGCCATTGCCTTTTTAATCCCTCGTGGCACAAGCCTTGACGATGCTTCGGCTGAAATTATGGCGCAGGTCAGGGCAATTCCCGACGGCACAGATTTTAATTTTCACCTTAATCGGCATCACCTCATCAGCGGTGAAAATGTACTGGAAGAAATCCATGAAGCTCTCAGGCCATACAGAAAGCCGACCACAGATATGCTGAACAATCTTTCCGGCTCGCTCCTTGAAGTCTATGACAACTACAAGCTGGCAGACGAGAGCGAAAAGCAGATGATTTATGATTTTATCGATTCGATGGAGTTTACCGAGGTTTCCGCTTACGATGCTCCGCCTGCAGGCGAATCCTATGTTCTCGAGTTTCGCGGCGAAAATCCTGTCAGCCTTCATCTCAATCCGACAACAAACGGCGGTCATATCTGCAAAATGACCGAAGTCAATGGCAAGGACAGGGTTGTTATGATAAAATACACCTCACCCGATGTGGCAAAGCTGTGCGAATTGATTGAGACGGGCGAATAGAGTACGCGTGAGAACACAGAGACCCGCTCCTATGATTTTTCGTGAATTATTTTGTAGGGGCTGATGCCCACATCAGCCTGCGGGGCGATGAAGGCATCGCCCCCTACGCGATTTTGCAAATCGTGGGAGATTCTTCGCATACGCTCAGAATGACATACAGCCATATTCACTTAACGCCTGCGGCTACAACCCCTCCGTTTTTTATTGCATAAAAAACACCTCCCCTTGCACAGGGGAGGCTTTTTCAGGTTATATGTACATCTTACTTGATGATGATCATTTCCTTTGTTGCGTGGTTGAGGACTTCTGTTTCGCCCTTTTCATTGATGATAACGATATCTTCAATTCTTACGCCGATTTCGTCCTTGATATAGATGCCCGGCTCGATGGAGAATGCCATACCTGGTTCAAGATTTCTCTTTGTAACGCCTGTGATGTATGGAGCTTCATGGCCTGCGTAGCCGATGCCGTGGCCGAGACGGTGTGTGAAATACTGACCAAAGCCTGCTTCTGCGATAACGTCGCGTGCAGCCTTTTCAACATCTGGGATATATGCGCCGTTCTTTGCAGCTTCGATACCCTTGAGGTTAGCAGCGAGAACTGTGTTATAAACAAGCTTTTCGCGTTCTGTTGGCTCGCCGACGAATACTGTTCTTGTGATGTCAGACCACATGCCCTTATATGTGCAGCCGTAGTCCATTTCAACGATGTCCTTTTCCTTGACAACGCCGGACTTGCCCATATAGTGTGGGAGAGCAGCATTTTCGCCGCGTGCAACGATACCGCCGCCTGCAGAGTCAGCGCCGTTTTCAAGCATAACAGCCTTGATCTTATTAACGATATCAGCTTCTGTCATGCCAGGCTTGATGAACTTTACGATTTCTTCAAATGCCTTGTCAGCGATGAGGGAAGCCTTGCGGAGGTTTTCAAGTTCTTCAGGAGTCTTGATGATGCGTGTTTCTTCGAGATAATCCTTGCCGTTGACAAACTTGATGTCGAGCTTTTCCATCATCTTGCACATATTGAATGCGCGGACAGCGCCGTTGACAGCAATAGTCTTGCCCATAAGGCCATGTTCTTCAAATGCCTTCTTGACGATATCTGTAAAGTCTTCACCGTCAAACCAGCCGTAAACGTCGTGACCAGGAATCATATCCTTTGCTTCGTCAACTGTGAGAAGGTTGCAGATATAGAAATAATCGCCGTCATTCTTGATGATGAGAGCCTGGAATCTTTCGCAGAGATGTGTGGATGTGCCGAGAAGGAACACCATATCGTTGCCTGGAGCGACCATCAAAGCATCAACGTTATCCTTCTTCATAACTTCGCCGAGTTTTACGAGCATTTCGTTATTCATATATATTTCTCCCTTCGGAATATAAATTTCATTATGAATATTGTATCATAACTTAAAGAAAATTTCCATAGTTTTTGTGAAAAATATTGAAATAAATAAGCCGCCCGCAACGGACGGCTTTGTTTTAATTTTTATACAGACTTTCAAACAATTCACAGGCTTCCTTTGCGTGCGGGGCATTGAACTGCACCCATGTGACCTGACGCTCGCCGTCTTTCATTATATCCTCAAATATACTGCCGTTATCTATGGAAAAATGAATAACTGCCGTTTCATCGTCCCAGTAAAACTCGGCATAATATGCATCACCGCCTGGCATCACCTTGTCGACGTGCATATCGGTAAACTCAAGGTCTTCCTTGGCTTTAAAAACAATATCTCTTTCTTCCTCATTTGCAACTCGATATGTGCGGACATCGAACATATCTTTATGCCCTATCCGGAGTTTTTCCACTTTTTCATGGCGGGTATCGCCATATTTTTCGAGAAAAAGCTCCTCATTGCTTGTGAGAAACACTCTGTGGCGGAAGTGGAAGATGAAATCGGCATCATCGGGGATTTGCTCAATTTTGCGGACAAACTCAGGGATTTCCTCAAATTCAAATGTCTGCTTTTCCTCTGTCTTGTCATTGGTGCGAAACAGGAAAAATACGCAGACGACAATTAAAACCGCGCAGATGATTTTTTTCATATCGTTCACCTCACTTTCAATAAAAGCGGCGGACACTTCTTTATCATATTATATCAATTTGCAAATAGGTTGTCAACTTTCCACAAGCCGTGGGAAGTTACTTCGCTCAGAATGACATGGACTTTTTTAGCCTTCCACCTTGATTCACACCCCCACAAGTGACTTGACATAATTTTTATCCGCGATATAATTATATTATCAAATACGGGAGGACTTTTTATGACAGCACCTGTTATCGGCGTCGTTATCGGCGTTGCACTTTTCGCATTTTTATTCGTAAAAACATACCTCAAGTCAAAAAAGTAAAAGGACGGTTTATGCCGTCCTTTTTTATATTTATAAAGTTAAAACCCCTCCACCGCTGACCGCGGCGACGCGAAGCCAGTGCCGTTTACGGCGCCCCCTCCCCTGTAAACATGGGAGGCTGGGCGTGTCGGACGGTTTATTCCGTCCTTTTTCCTTTAATTACATAAACTCGAAAAACATACCAAGCACTGTCAGCAGCAGACCGGCAACGGTGAGAATGTTCACAAGGCGGTTTGTGCTGTTCTGGTACAAGAGTTCAAGCTCGGATTCAAGGAGTTCAAGCAGATATTTGATCTTTTCGATGAGCGATTCGATCTGCTGGCCTTTGATAAGCACCTGCTCAAGCTCACCGATTTCGGAAATCGAAAGATTTTCTATCTTTTTCAGCGTTGTGATGAGCTCACTTCTGAAACGCATTGTGCGCTTGATATTATCGCTGAGGGTTATGCCCTTGTTGGCGCTGTGATAGTCCGACTGACGGCTGAGAATACGGTTGCAGATGGTTTTTGCCACCATTACCATCTCAAGTGAGAAGATAATGCCGTGATTTACCCCTGCCGTCTTGCTTTCGATAAGAAAGTACGGATTTATGTCTCCATAGTAAATATTGTCAAAAGAGCGGCGGTTTTCGCGGTACATCCGCGCAGGCGCGCTCTTATTGAGGTTTACAAGAATTGTATTTGTGCCGAATGTGCTCAGGCGTGTGAACTCACGGCTGCCCCACGAATTAGCAAGGCGGACCTCGGCAAGCTCTTCAGGCACATGGCGGTAGCCTTCGTCGCCGCACATCATACCATAAAGCTCACGCTTATGGTTTGCGTGTACTTCTTCCACCGATTCATAATCGCCGTAGCGTGTGATTTCTGTGAAATAAATCGCTTCAAGATCGGTGATATCCTCATCAAGAGCATCAGCGATGAAGTCATAGATATTCTGAATAGTCAGCTCTCTGCCGTCCTTGTTTATAAGCTTTCTGCCGTTGCCCTGCACATGGCGCATATAGACGAGGAAATCCTCTTTGCAGTCTTCAAGCTGCAGACAAATGCTTATCTGTGCAATGGATACCTCCGGGAAAATCGCCATGTGAACAGTAGTGCCTGTCACATTTGCATCGGTCATTTTCAGGTCAAACTGTGGGAAAACCACGCGGAAGGTTTTAAACGGAAGCCCAAGACCGCCGCCGTGGAGAAAGTCTGCGCTTATATGTGTTTCGTTGAAAAACGGATATTGAGAAGCATTTTCATCGGTTTCAAACACACATTCAGGGAACTTTTTACGAAGTTTGCCCTTTAAATCCTCCAGCTTGATGTGGACTTTATCTATAACGTCCTCTTTATAATAACTGAAGCTGTAATGATATAGCACATTGGCATCGAGAAGCTTTACGGGCTCTTTGCGAAAGATATACATGATATCGCGGGCGCCTCTGCCGTCATCGCGTGTGTTTGCCGCTTCATCCTCGCCTATGCTGTGATGTTCTTCGTAATGATAGAATTTTCTGCCCACAAGCTTAAATCCATAGCTGTCAAAAAGCTCTGTAATGTGCTTTTCGGCGAAAAGACGAACAGGCAAGGTGTCCTTTTCCTTGAAAACATCGTCAAAATCCTCAGGCTCAACTTCTTCGCACATACGCTTGCCGTCCTGCCAGTATTCCTTTGTATAGACGGTCTCGTCCTTGTCGGTGTATGTTGTTGTCACGATGAGCAAGCCGTCATCGCGGACAGCCTCTTTTGCTCTGCGGAGCATATAGTAAATGCTCGAATCAGGGATATGCTGAAGAATATGGCTGATAAGCATTACATCATAGCTGTCGTCAGGGGCAAGAATGGAGATATCGCCGTTGCGGACAGTTACCCTGCCGGGGAATTTCTTTGCCGTTTCCATGCCGGCAGCGCATCTCTCAGGGTCGGGCTCAATGCCGTCGATATGTCCTACGAGCGGCAGGAAGGTTTCAAAAAGGCGACCGCCTGCACAGCCTAAATCGAGCATTTTCTCACGCTTTTCAAGGCTTTCCACATAGGAAAGGGCATAATTGAGAACATTTTTCTCACTTTCTCCCCAATATTTTCCGTCATAGCCCTTGCTTATCAGTTCTATTGTAAGTTTATCGTTTCTGTCAGGGTAATTATAGTTTGCCAAAGGATGTTCCTCCTGTCGCATTTTATCATAATATAATTATAATGTCAGCAAACTCCACTGTCAAGCGCAAGAAAAAACCACCCGTTTAGTGGGTGGTCTTTTCTTTGGATGGATTGATGGGTATAAATTATTTCTTGTCCATTTTATTGAACACGCCTGCGCGGCCGAGAGCCTTGTTCATAGGCACAGCGAGAAGCACAGCGCATACAACTGCAATGATTACATTCGTGCCGCTTGTGATCATTTTAGGCACAGTTGCGATAACCGCAGGAACAAAAGCAGAGCCCTGAATTACAAGGGAGATAATGCTCTTGCCGATATAAAGACACCAGTAGGAGCCTGCACCGCAGATTGAAGCCACGATATTCTGCTTTGTATCAAGACCGTTTTTGCCATTTGCGTTAGCGATCTTACCGCAGACAAAAGCCATTGTGAAGAAGAACACAAGTGTGAATGGGGCGGAAGAAATATATGCAGGATTTGTAAGGTCAAAGAGCATACTGCCGATACCGCCTGCAAGACCGCCGTAAACGCCGCCGAACATCATACCTGCAAGCAGAATAAGGATGTTTGCAACCTTGAGGTTTGTAGGACCTGTCGGTGTCGGAATTTCAATACGGATGTAAACTGTTGCCACATAGATAATCGCCGCCATCATGCCGACAAACACGAGAGGATAAATGGAGTTTTTCTTTTGGTTCATAATCTTTCCCTCTTTACTTTATATTGATTATATTATATAATAAAACTGTACCCATTAAAATAGTCAGTTTTGGCATTTTTTATGGTGTCACATTCCCCATTGAACAGGTTCAATGGGGTCCCCTGTGATTAAATACTCGCTGGTCGAAATGAATTCGCCCGCTCGGTACGCCGACACTCGTCGGCGGCGTCTGGTTTTGTGCTTCATTCCAGCCATACAATTTTACTTATAACTTGTTCAAGGAGGTTTTCCATGACTTTATATGAACAAATCTATCTTTCGATTAAAAAAGATATTCAATCGGGGCTTTTAAAAAGCGGGCAGAAGCTGCCCAGCAAGCGCCGTCACGCTTTCGATTTAGGTGTCAGCATTAACACGGTCGATGCGGCTTACAGCCAGCTGCAGAGCGAGGGCTACATAATTATGCGCCCGAAAAGCGGCTGTTATGTGGCAAAATTAGACCCATTGCAGCACATTGAGCTGACTCACGAGCACACCGAGCAGAAAAGCCACGATTTTGCTTATGACATCGACTTTTCGCCCTCCGATGTGGATACGGAAAACTTCCCTTACGCTCTGTGGCGCAAGCTTTTAAGGCAGAATTTCGATGAAATCGACCCGTTTCTGCTGAAATCCCCCGATTATCAGGGCGATATCGCCCTGCGAAGCTCCATTTGTGCATATCTTTCCCAGTCGCGAAATATCGAAGCCGACCCACAGTATCTTGTCATCGGCAACAGCACTGCCGCACTTTTACGCTGTATC
>SVKW01000101.1 GCA_015068285.1 Oscillospiraceae bacterium
TCACTTGCACTGACGGGCGTGGGGCTGACCTTCCCTGTAATCACACTTATTATGGCATTCACAGCCCTTTTCGGCAACGGCGGTGTGCCGCTTTTCGGCATGGCGCGAGGGGCAGGCAACGAAGAACGAGCATCGAAAATCATCGGTAACTCATTCTGCCTCCTGCTGACAAGCTCGGGCATACTTATGACATTGGGATATCTTTTCAAAAAGCCTGTCTTATTCGCATTCGGCGCAAGTGAGCAGTCGTATGTCTATGCGGCGCAGTATCTCAACATCTACCTTCTCGGCACAGTATTTTCAATGCTTACCACAGGTATGAACGGCTATATCAACGCACAGGGCTTCCCGAAAATCGGTATGTTCTCAATAATCATTGGCGCGGTGACAAATATAATCCTCGACCCGATTTTCATTTTCGTCTTTGATATGGGTGTTGCAGGCGCGGCTCTTGCCACGATAATCAGCCAGGCTTGCTCAGCCGTATGGGTGCTGTCATTTTTGTTCGGCAAGAAAATCCTCATTCCCGTCCGTAGGGAGAATATACGCATCAGCAAATCGATCACAAGGGATATTTTCAAGCTCGGTACAGCCAACTTCATCATGCAGGGCACAAACTTTCTTGTGCAGGCGGCTTGCAATTCCACGCTCCAGAGCTTCGGCGGTGACCTTTTCGTCGGCATTATGACGGTTTCCACATCGGTGCGCGACATTTTCACTCTGCCGCTCAGCGGTATAAACAGCGGCGCACAGCCTGTTATAAGCTTCAATTACGGGGCAAAAGCCCACAGCCGTGTCAAGGACGGCATCAATTTTACAACTGTCGTCGGCTCCACTTATATGATGGTGTGCTGGCTGCTTGTGCTGATTTTCCCGCAGTTCTGGTTTGGCATTTTCTCCGATAACCCTGCAATGATGGAAGCAGGCATAGGAATGCTGAAATTATATTTCTTCGGCTTTGTATTCATGGCGCTCCAGTCGGCAGGACAGTCGGCATTCCAGGCGATGGGCGACGCAAGACACGCGATTTTCTTCTCGCTTTTGCGTAAAGCCTTTATCGTAGTGCCGCTGACACTCATTCTTCCGAGAGTGGGACTTGGCGTAACGGGCGTATTTTTGGCTGAGCCTGTGTCTAATGTAATCGGCGGCATTGCCTGCTATACAACAATGCGTTTGACGGCCTATAAAAAATTGGGATAAGTTAAAAAGCTCTCCGTATGGGGAGCTTTTTTAGTTATGTTTGTTCGGCAGTTGTGATAAATAGGGCGGGAGGGCGCAGAGACCCTCCCCTACAAACTGTATTTTCAAGATTACTATGTAAGGGCGGAGTTCTATGCCCACTCATGGTGTATCATACAAAATATTTCCCCACACAGCAGGATATTTATGGTATCATAATCGTATACAGTGTGAAGACGTTTTCAAATAGAAATACGCGAAAGGAGGAAGGCATGGATATTAAGAATATTTTTGAGCGGCAGCACAGGCGTGTCTATCGTCTGGCGTATATCTATATGAAAAATGCCCACGATGCCGAGGATGCGGTGCAGAATATTTTTATAAAATATATGGCTCATCCCGTGGAGTTTCGCGATGAAAGCCACGAAAATGCCTGGTTTATAACGGTCACCCGCAATTACTGTAAGGACATTTTCCGTTCATTCTGGCGAAAAAATGTGGATTTGGGCGATATTCCCGAAAGAGCTGGTGAAGAAAATCACGACAGCATAATTGAATACATAATGGAGCTGCCGAAAAAATATCGTGAATTGCTTTTCCTGTATTATTATGAGGAATATAAGGTCAAAGACATAGCGAAAATGTTGGGCAGGAAGGAGAGCACTGTGCAGACACAGCTCTTTGATGCCCGCAGAAAGCTTAAAGAAATACTCGAAAAGGAGGGGTATAATTGTGGATAAAAGAATACGCGAAAGCTTTGAAATTATAACGCCGACAGACGAGCAAAGCGCCGTAATGTGGCGTAGAATTGAAGAAAAATCGGCGAAAAAGCGCCATAAAATGCCAAAAAGCCTGCGATTTGCCGCAGTTTTTGCAATGCTTGCCATTATGATAGTCAGCGTTGGCACGATAACCAATGTGGCGACAAACGGCAAGGTCGTTGAGGTTATAAAGAGCGTTTTCGGCATTGAGCAGTTAAGTCAGAGCGTTTCCGGTCAGGCTCAGCAGATTTCTGAAAAGGGCACTGAAATATGGGCGCCTGAAATATACGGCATGAATGACGAGTATATTATTTTTGGCACAAAGCGCGGTCTTGTCATTTATGACAGGGCGGCGCAGGGTATTTCGGCAACGATAGACACTCAGAAAATCGGCTGCATTTACTTTGACAGTATGGAAAAGGACAGCCATGTGGTTTTTGACGGCGAAAATATTGCCGTCTACAATTCGGAAAAGGGCGAGCCTTACGGGGAGGCATATATATATAATGTAAGTGAAGCAGGCGCGCTTGAGTATCAGGTTGACGAAACTGCTGAATGGCATGAAAAATGGCTGGCTCATCAGCAGAATTATGGCGACACCTTTGATATGTACCATGAAACCGAGTGGTTTGACGAGTATAACCAGAAGATGGGCGAAATGTACAGCAGGCGGTCGCTTATGTACGATGGATGCTATAATTTCTTTATGATAACCAAGGGCGAGTATCTTCTTTATACCGAAAAAGATGGTGATTTTGAAATAACACCTTTGCCTATGGGACTTCTGTTTGAGGCTGAAAACGAGCAGAATGAAACCTTGCCGATGTTTTCTTACAGCGGCGACAACAAGGCGATTGCCGCGATTTGCGACTGGTATTATGAGGATGCGCTCAGTCATGCCGAGCGGGGACAGATATGGATTCCGGGATTTATCATTCGTCACGAGGATGATAAAAACGGAGAGCATCTTGTTTTCGGCAATTTCTGGAGTTATGGTTACAAAAAGAACGGCAGTATGATGGAGCAGGTTTCGGGCGGCGAGGAGCCTGCCTGTTTCCACCTTAAAGAGCTGGCTGACGGCAGTTATCAGGTGGTAAGTGTTGACAGCGCAAGAGACGGCAGTCTGTATGCCAAGGATATAAAGAAATTCTGCAAGGGATATTTTGGTCTTGCCTCGAAAATCATGAAGAATGATACCGAGGAGCGCAGGGCAGCGGCGTGTGAGTACATGGCGATGTATATTGCTGACAATAATATTGATGCAGAGTACATCAAGGAATACGGCTGGGACCCATACGAAATTTTTGAATAAAGAAAAAAGCTCTCCGAAAGGGGAGCTTTTTGATGTGGGGCGGAGACTTGATCGTCCGTGTGAAGAAGTGGGGTGTGACAAGTCACATTTGATAAAACCCTCTCCGTCATATTACACCCCAGACGGCAAGCCGCCCGGGGACCCCGCAAAATTAAATAGGCGCGGCGGCACTCGCCGCCGGTCGCACCCCGGTGCTCCGGACTGCCACCTCTCCCTTTTAACAAAGGGCGAGGCAAGGGAAAATTTGCATGGATTTAAAGCTGTATATCAGGTGTCACAAGCTGTAAGGGCTGTACTGCAAGGGGAAGAAAACCGCTCATGTCGGAATAATTTTGCCGAAATACGATAAAATTTGCCCATATTTTGTAAAAATAAATCGAAAAATATAAAATAAAGAGGAAAAATCACGAAAAATCTCGGAGAATGGGGTATTTTTCGCCCGAACAGCGTTATTGACGGGGCTGTGGCTTTATGGTAAAATAAATATATCAGTTATCAATAATAATTTACGGAGGCGACAAAATGAAAATCGCAACTTTTAATATAAGATGTAAGTTTGACGGCGACGGAATCAACAGTTTCGTCCACAGAGCCGGCTTTATTTTCCACAAGATTCAGAAAGAAAAGCCTGACGTCATCGCATTCCAGGAGGTCACAGAGCCTATCCTTGATATGCTTGAAAAAATGCTGACCGACTATATCATCGTCGGACAGTTCAGAAGTGCAAATTATGACGAAGAAGGCCTGTTCACCGCCATCAGAAAGGACAGCCTTTCTCTCCTCGGCCTTGAGACTATATGGCTCAGCCCGACTCCTTTTGTACCGGGCTCACGCTATGAGGACCAGAGCCAGTGCCCGCGAATCTGCGTTCACACTCTTATCCGCCACAAGAAAAGCGGCATGATTTTCCGCCTTTTCAACATTCATCTCGACCATATTTCCGAACACGCCCGTGTGGAAGGCATGGAGGCCGCCATCGGCTATATCAATCATTTCCAGGACAGAAACAAGCTGCCGTTTATGATGATGGGCGACTTCAACGCCCTGCCTTCAAGCGATGTAATCGCAATGTGCAATGCTTACAAGGGCATTAAGGATGTAACAAGCCACATTCCGTTCACATACCACGAATGGGGCATCAAGAATAATAAGATTGACTATATCTATATGTCTGATGAGCTGGCTGAAAAGGTTGTAAAGGTGACACCTTGGGACGATAAGCTCAACGGCATCTGGCTTTCCGACCACTACCCTGTGTGCGCGGAAATGGAGATTTAGAGTTATATTATATAATGTAAGAACGGCGGTGAAATACCGCCGTTTTTTGTTATAAGGCTTGTCATTCTGAAGCAACGCGAGGAATCTCCGCCCCATTTGTACGATCCTTGTAGGGGAGCTGCTTGCCGCTCCCGCAGATGAAGTAATAAGTAATAGTGAAAAGTGAAAAGGTGTAGTGCCTGCGGCGCATTGGGTAGGATTTACCTCTCCGTCACACTTCGTGTGCCACCTCTCCTGAAATAGGAGAGGCAAGGGATTTATCTGTAGGGGCGAGCATTGCTCGTCCATAGCTGGGGTCTGACGTTTTCGACAAAATGTCAAAAAATGCAACATTTTGGTTGACATTGTTGCCTTTACAGGAGTATACTATAAAATATAATGGTATAACTATACGCTCCTGCTGTGGGGCTTGAAACCGTACAGTAAAATGAAAGGCAGGTAACTGATGACAATAGATAAAGACACTCTCATTAAGAATATGACGGAAAATCTTCCCATGCTGCGGACAAAGCTGGGGCTTACCCAGGAGGAGCTTGCCGAAAAAATCGGCGTAAGCCGCAGCACAGTCGTTTCGATAGAAAACAGAAAGCGGGATATGACATGGAATACCTTCCTGTCACTCATTCTGCTTTTCACCAAAAATGAGGACACCAACAAGCTGCTCAATGTGCTTGAAATCTACACAGACGAGCTTAACGATTTTATAAAAATATAAGGGGGAAATGGTATGAAAAAAATGATTTCATTGCTGACAGTGCTGTGTATGGCATTTTCAATGCTGACTTTTTCGGCGCAGGCTGTCACAACAAACGCTCCGTCGAGAGTTATCAATCTGGTTTACGACGATTCCAGCTCGATGATTGAAACCGACGGCAACTGGATGGACACATGGTGCCAGGCAAAGTATTCCACCGAGGTTTTCGCGGGTATGCTGGGCGAAAACGACACCATGAATATCTATCTTATGAGCGACTTCAACAAGAACACCAACGCAGGTCCGTTCCTTTCGCTCAACGGCGCAGACGGCATGGAGACAAATGTAAGCAAGGTCCACAATATGCTGGGTCCTGCCAACAACACTCCGTTCAACTCTGTCCGCAAGGCTTATTCTGACCTTACAAAGGCAAGTGCCGATGAAAAATGGCTGGTCGTACTGACAGACGGTCAGTTCCAGGGCGTTGACGACATTGACGCTTTCTTTGCTGCCAAAAGCCCTGACATCCGCGTGATGTTTCTGGGTATGGGTCCTTATGCCGACGGCATCAAGGCAGACCAGAGCAACAATATCTATTTCTACAAGGCTGAAACAAACAAGGAAATCCTTAAAAATATCACAGATATCTGTACCCGCGTCTTTAACAGCGACCGTCTTGATGTCAATTCAATGTCCAAGACCTTCAGCTTTGACGTTCCTATGGGCGAGCTTATGGTTTTCGCGCAGGGCTCCAATGTTGTCATCAACGGCGTTGAAGCGCCTGACGGCACACTTTACAAGAGCGCCACAAATCCTGTTACAGTAAAATACAGCGAAGTACCTGCAACCAACTTCCCTGCAGGCACAGGCGTTGTGGACAAGGGGCTTTTAGGCTCTATTGCCACATTCAAGGAGGACTTTGCGGCAGGCGATTACAAGCTTGATGTAACGGGCGCAGAAACTATCGAAATCTACTACAAGCCTAACGTTGAAATCATGGCTTACCTCATTGATGAAAACGGGGCGGAGGTGACCGACCTTTCGGCTCTTGAGCAGGGGGAATACACCATTGAATTCGGCTTTGTAAAGGGCGGCACAAAGGAAAAGGTGGCTCAGTCAAAGCTTCTTGGCGAGGTCACTTACGAAGCTTATGTTACAAATAACGAAGTGCTCCACGAGCAGACATATAATTCGGGCGATAAGATAAGCCTTGAAGAAGGCACACTTGCCATCGACGTTACAGGACGATTCCTTGAATACAATACTGTTTCAACCCATCTTGATTATTCTGTCTTTAAAAATAAGGCTGTCGATATGAAAATCGACGCAGACAAGAGCTACACAATGACAAGCGAAGGTCTGGATTCAAGTGAGCCTATCGTTATCAAGTCGCTTATCGACAACGGAGACTTCACTAAGGAGCAGTGGGACTCAGTTGAAGTTCCTCAGCTTGAGGTTATGGGCGAGTATATGTTTGACAACATCACCCTTGAAATCGAAAAGGGCGACATCGGCGAGTTTGTCATCACTCCTGTCCTTGACGGCAAGCCGCAGGGCGTGACCTATTCGGATATCAATTTCAAGCTGCTCTTTGACCAGAATTCAGGGGCGGAAAACTGGCACGGCGAAATGTCCCATACGATTAAATTAGGCGATGAACGTTCGTGGATTGAACGCAATACCGAGCTTTTCATCAAGCTTCTCATTTCAGGCATAATTCTCTTTATTCTCATAGGCTATCTGCCGTTTATCAAGCATTATCTGCCAAAAACTCTCAAAAAGAAGCCGCTTATCCAGATGGAGCCTACAGAGCTCGGTATGGAAAGCAGAAGACGACAGGGCAGCCTTGAAAAGCATTTCTTCTCAACGATTATCCCGTATATTCCGCAGACAGGCAAAATCAAGTTCCTGCCAAACGGAGTAACAGGGGCTCCTCCGCTTCAGGTCAAGGGTATTTCGGGCAAGCAGATGCTTATTACAAATATTATGGCTTATGCAGGCAACGATAATATCACATTTGACGGCAAGAGCATTGTCAAGCCGAAGGACAAGAAGAATAAGATGAGATTCACAACGAGCGGCGGTGTGAAAATCGTGTTCGAGAGAAACGGCTGGATCTACACATGCAAACCAAATGTGGATAAGTAAAGGTGAATACTGCGAAGAAATAAGGTGTGACTTCGTCACAGATTGAATAATGCGGGCGGGCGTGGAAACCCGCCCCTACAAGAAATCCCTTTGCCTCCCTCTCGTAGAGGGAGGGGGACCATCGGAACGATGGTGGAGGGAGCGAAACCTATTCAATTCGTCGCAGACACCGCACTTCTTCACTTTT
>SVKW01000102.1 GCA_015068285.1 Oscillospiraceae bacterium
GTTAGGCATGCCGCCAGCGTTCATCCTGAGCCAGGATCAAACTCTCTAATTATATGGTATCTTAAGCCTTTCGGCATAAAATCTAATCAGAGCTTTTAATTCAAGCTGCCTGCTCTTCGCAGGTCTTCATTTACTAGTTCTGGGTCGGTTCCTTAGAACCTTCAAAACTCTCAAAATTTCAGGGTTTTGTTTGTCTTGTGTGTTGTTTAATTTACAAGGTGCTTTTGCTTTTCGCTGTCACTTTCGCGACAGCTTATTTAGTATATCACACTCTCTCGCGTTTGTCAAGTACTTTTTTCAAGTTTTTTCAAACTCTTTTTCAGCACCGTCTCTCGCGACAGCTTGTATATTGTATCACATCAGCTCCGCTTTGTCAATACCTTTTTTCAACTTTTTCCAGAACTTTTTCAAGTTTCTTCCAGTTGTTCTTCCAGCATCTTCCATCGCCTCATCGCCGACAGCTTTTATATATTATCACAACTGATTTAATTTGTCAACCCCCAATTTCAACTTTTTTCGACTTTTTTATTTTGTACCCCAATGTTCATATAATATCCCCTTAATGGTTCATATTATCCTTGCATTTTACCCCTTACCTATTATATAATATATTATATAACACTTAAGGAGGCTATCTCCGTGATTTCAAAGGTCTACAGCACAGCACTTGTCGGCGTTGACGGCGCTATAGTGATGTGCGAATGTGATATTTCGGGTGGTCTGCCCAACTTTGATGTTGTCGGACTACCTGATGCATCTGTAAAAGAAGCCCGTGACAGAGTTCGTTCCGCAATCAAAAACTGTGGATTTGAATTTCCTCTCCGCAGGCTGACTATAAATCTCGCTCCTGCGCAGATCAAGAAGGTCGGTACTCTCTACGACCTGCCTATGGCGCTGGCTATCCTCGTTTCGTCAAAGCAGATATTAGCTGTGCCCGACGATGCGGCATTTATCGGCGAGCTTTCTCTCGACGGATACCTCCGTCAGGTCAGCGGTGTGTTGCCTATGGTGCTTGCCGCAAAGGAAAACGGCATGAAAAGCGTTTTCGTTCCTATTGAAAATGCAAAAGAGGCCTCGGCTGTAAGCGGAATACGCGTTTATGCGGCAAATCATATTTCAAAAATCATCGACCATATTATGGGCAAGGAGCTCATCTCCCCTTGCGAGGAGACCGTTTTCGAGCATACGCGTACTTTTGACGGCGATTACAGCGATGTTGTCGGTCAGGAAGAGGCAAAGCGCGCTATTGTGATAGCCGCCGCAGGCGGACATAATTTATTGATGGTTGGTCCTCCTGGCTCGGGCAAATCAATGCTTGCAAAGCGTCTGCCCTCAATTCTGCCGCCTCTTACCTATGAAGAAGCGCTCGAATGCACCAAGATTTATTCGGTCCTCGGCAAGCTGGACAGCGAAAATCCGCTGATTACAGCCCGTCCATTCCGCTCGCCTCATCATACGATGTCGGCAACAGCTCTGGTGGGCGGCTCATCAAATCCTCGCCCGGGTGAAATCTCCATGGCACACAACGGCGTATTATTCATGGATGAATTGCCGGAATTCCACGCAGACGTGCTTGAAGTTATGCGCCAGCCTCTTGAGGACGGCGTTGTGACAGTTTCACGAGCCAAAGGCAGCGCAACATACCCAAGCCGTTTTACGCTTATATGCGCTATGAACCCTTGTAAATGCGGTTACGCAGGTTTTGACGATTTGCGTTGTAAATGTACCGACAATGCCATCAAGAAATACTGGAAAAAGATTTCCGGTCCGCTTTTAGACCGAATTGACCTGCAGATTGCAGTAAATATGGTGGAATACAGCGACCTTGAGCGCAAGGGCAAGAGCAAAAGCTCGGCTGAAATGGCTGAGGAAGTATCAAAAGCCCGCCTGCTTCAGCAGAAGCGTTATGAAGGCACGGGAGTAAACTGCAATGCGCAGCTGACCTCCTCTCTCATTCAGAAATACTGTATCCTCGATGATGAAGCTAATGAGCTGTTGGAAATGGCATTCGACCGGCTTTCTCTTTCGGCGCGAGGTTATGATAAAATACTTAAAATTGCCCGTACGATTGCCGACCTCGACGGCAGCGAAGACATTTCCGCCGACCATATCAGCGAGGCTATTCAGTACCGCGATTTTGACAGAAACTAATACATATATAATATAAGGAGTAAAATTATGAAAATTCTTTTTCTTTTGTCCCTGCTCGTCTGTCTTGTAATGACAGTCCTCTATTTCAACGGTATCGTTGCTTACGGAATTGCAATGCCTATTATCGTAGCCTGCTTCGGCATTATGCTTCTTGACAAGACTATCAAGGCTTACAAGCTTAAGAACAAGCGCGCTTTCGGCATTTTTGGCATTTCAACTGTACTTGCATTTACATTTGTTATCACATCTGTTCTCGGCATTATCTAATTACATAAAAGTTAAAGCCACTCAATTGAGTGGCTTTAATTTTTTAATGTTTTCTCTCCCTCAGTCTTGCTGCGCAAGCCAGCTCCCAAAAACGGGGTCCCCGGACAGCCTGCTGTCTGGGGTGAGTCTCAGAGGGAGCCGAGAAACATAGTAGTTTATTCAATAATAATTACGCGGTCTTCTTCGTATTCAGGGCGGTTTTCACGTGCGATGCCGAACTTTTCCCCTTCTGCAGGATAGCCGAATGCGATGAGAGAATGTGGAATTGTGTTTTCATCAAGGCCGAGAAGTTCTGCCTGATTCTTTACTCTTTCTTCGAGAGGCCATACACCAAGCCAGCAGGAGCCTATGCCCATGCTTTCGGCGGCAATAATCATATTCTGCACAGCGGCAGAGGCGTCGACCTGCCAGAAATCCCAAGCCGAGCGTGATTTATCACCGCAGACGAGAATGCCGAGCGTTGCTCTGCGCAGAGGGTCTGCATACTTCACATTGGCATCAGCCATTTTGAGGAGCATTTCCTTGTTCTGTGTAACGACGAATTTCCAGTCGCGGGCATTTGTGGCAGTAGGAGTTGCCATAGCAGCCTTGAGAATGATTTCAACCTTTTCCTTTTCGATAGGAGTGTCACTAAACTTACGGATTGAGCGTCTGCCCATGATGATGTCGATAGTCTGGTTCATATTTATCTCCTTTAGTATTTATTATGATGTAATTATAGCATAAATCGGAATAAAAATCCACAAGAAAAGACCATCCTTAAAGATGGTCTTTTAATTTATTCTTCCTCTTTGATCTCGCCGTTTTTATCTTCAAATTCTTTGATACAGCGGCGAATAAGATACAGTATCTGCCCGTTCATCGAGCGTCCCTCGTATTTTGAAATATACCTCAGCTTGCTGTGAAGCTCAGGCGACACCTCTATACCCAAATGCTTGTTTTCCTTATTTCTCATAACATCACCAAAATAATCTTAATTTAAGTATATTATACCATATATAATCCCATAAGAAAAGACCACCCTTACGGATGGTCTTTTATGTTTCACGTTAAACTTTTTTGATCCACTTATTGCTCTTGAGACGGAAGATACACCATACGGCCTTGATAATCTGGTCTATCTTAAGCATTGTATAGATCCAGAATGCAGGCCAATGCCATACAAGACCTGCAAAATAGCCGAGCGGTACAGATGCTATCCAGAGGAAGAGAATATCGGCAACCATAAGGAACTTTGTGTCGCCGCCTCCGCGGAGAACGCCCTTTGTGAGAATACCGTTCATAACCTGGAAAATAACGATAAAGCCGACAGCCATCATAAGCTCCTGAGCGATAGCCTGTGTTTCGGCATTGATGTTATAGAAGGAAATGATAAGGTCGCTTGTCAGCATAATAAATCCGCCTGCAAACAGACCGATAAGCGCGCCGAGACCGAGGAATGTCCACCCCTGCTTTTTAGCCTGTTCCACATGGCCCATACCGAGGGTATGGCCTGTCATAATAGCGCTGGCATTGGAAAGTCCCTGACTGAATACTGTGGAAAGTCGTACAGTAACCATTGTGATTGCATTTGCAGAAACGAAGGATGCGCCGAGACGGCCGATAATCATTGTAACCATATTTTCACCGAGAGCAAGCATTGCATCCGAGATGAAAACAGGAAGGCTGATACGCATATAGTCGCCCACCATATCCTTACACTTCATAAAGAGGTCCTTTACGCGGTAGCCCACATCCTTATCTTTGAGGAAGAAGTAACCGCAGATGATGGAAAACTCAAAAACACGGGAAATAAGTGTGCCGAGAGCGGCACCGGCAACCTCCATACGAGGTGCGCCCAGCTTACCGAAAATAAACAGCCAGTTAAAGAAAATATTTACGAAAAATGCGCCTATAGATGTATAAAGCGGCACCTTAACCTTGCCTACAGAGCGCAGGACGATAGTTGTTACCAACGACATACCCATAAAGAAATATGTAGGAATGGACCACCAGAAATATTTTACACCTTCATAAATAACATCGGCTTCCGTTGTATAGATACCCATTATCATTTCAGGGACGAATATCGTTGCCAGCGTAAAGAGCATCGATATGAAAATACACATTCTGAACATTATCGTACAGACCTTTTTAAGGCTCTGAATGTCCTTTGCGCCCCAGAAACGGGCTGTCATAACATTGGCGCCCATGCCCATACCCATACAGAAAATATGGAAAATATTGATGAACTGATTTGCAAGGCTGGAAGCTGAAATCGCGATTTCGCCCATTGAGCCCAGCATAATGGTATCCATCATATTGACACCGATAGTGATGAGACCCTGCATCGAGATAGGCACAGCTATCGCAACGAGTCTTTTGTAAAACACCTTGTTGCCAAGATATTCCTTGATATTTGCCATTATATCTTTCTCCTTGATTTTTAATCCATTTTTAATGATACACCATTTTTTAAAATTATGCAAGAATATTTTTAAGTAAGTTAATGACTTTTCCCGCAAGAAAAAGCACCCCTTTCGGAGTGCTTTTCTTTTTATCTTCAATTAGATAATAGCATCGTGAACGTGGCAGTCTTCACAGTCGCCTGCGCATGGGATTTCGCCGAGAATGGAGACAGGATCGATACCCTGTGCTTCATAGTAGTTAGCGAGAGCAGCCTTTACAGCCTGTTCAGCGAGAACAGAGCAGTGCACCTTGACTGGTGGCAAACCATCGAGAGCTTCCATAACAGCCTTGTTTGTAAGCTTCATAGCTTCTTCGATTGTCTTGCCCTTGATCATTTCTGTTGCCATAGAAGATGTTGCAACAGCGGCGCCGCAGCCGAATGTCTGGAATGTGACATCTGTGATGACATCGTTTTCGATCTTCATATAAATCTTCATAATATCGCCGCACTTGAGGTTGCCGACTTCGCCGATAGCGTTAGCACCTTCAAGAGCACCTACGTTACGAGGATTTGTAAAATGATCCATTACTTTTTCTGAATACATACTTTATCTTCCTTTTTTCTTTATTCGTGCCATACAGGAGACATAGCGCGGAGCTTTGCCACAACTTCCTTGACACTTTCAATGATATATTCTACGTCTTCCTCTGTTGTGTACTTGGAGATAGACAGACGGAGGGAGCCGTGAGCATTCTGGTGCGTGAGACCGATAGCCATGAGAACATGGGAAGGGTCTAATGAGCCTGTGGAGCAGGCAGAACCTGTAGAAGCGCAGATGCCCTTCATACCGAGCATAAGGATCATGCTTTCGCCTTCAATAGCTTCAAAAGCAAAGGAGCATGTGCCTGGGAGACGGTTTGTAGGGTGACCTGTGAGAACGCTCTTCTTGATTTCAAGAAGACCTTCCATAAGACGCTTGGAAAGCTTAGCTGTGTGAGCATTGTCCTCTTCCATATGGTCGATCATATCCTGAGCAGCCTGACCGAAGCCTACGATGCCCGGAACATTTTCTGTACCGCTTCTGCGGTTGCGTTCCTGACCGCCGCCTGTGATGATTGGATCCGGGAACACATTCTTCTTGATATAGATAGCGCCTACGCCCTTTGGACCGTGGATCTTATGTGCGGAAAGGGACATAAGGGAAATATTCATTTCCTGAACGTCGATGTGCATATGGCCGAGAGCCTGCACAGCGTCTGTATGGAAAAGAACATTGTGCTTCTTAGCGATTTCGCCGATTTCCTTGAGAGGCTGGATAGAGCCGATTTCGTTGTTTGCAGCCATGATGGAAATGAGAGCTGTCTTTTCTGTGATAGCATTCTCAAGTTCTTCAAGGCTGATAACGCCGTTGGAATCGACATTAAGATATGTGATTTCAAAGCCCTGCTTTGCCATAGCTTCGCAAGTACGCAAAATAGCAGGATGTTCGATCTTAGTTGTGATAACATGGTTTCTGCCCTTGTTCTTGGCTGCAACGCTGTTGAGCACGCCGCGGATAACCATATTATCGGATTCTGTACCCGAGCCTGTGAAGAAAATTTCAGTAGGGTCGGCATTTATAAGCTGAGCGATTGGAACACGCGCAGCATTGATAGCTTTCTTGGAGTTCTGTCCGTGAGGATAGAGAGAGGAGGCATTGCCGTAATTTTCAGAGAAATACGGAAGCATCGCGTTAAGCACGCTTTCGGAAACCATTGTTGTTGCGGCATTGTCTGCATAGACGAGCTTGTTCAAGTCTTTCACCTCGCATTTGATTTATTTGTTTGATTCTATTATACACTTTTTCGGTGTATAATACAATAGGGTTTTGCGAAAATTTATAAATATTTTTTGAATTTTTCAGCTCGAAATATGGTATCTTTTGTGATACTTACGCTAAATCTGCATACTTTTTAGTCTGGGCGACAGCGAGCTGGTCACATCTGTTATTATACTCATTTTCGGCGTGACCTTTCACCCAATGCACAGTAATTTCGTGCTTATTGAAAAGGGCGATAATCTCAAGCCACAGCTCTTTATTGAGCACAGGGCTTTTGTCAGACTTTTTCCAGCCGTTTTTCTGCCAGTTATTGAGCCAGCCCTTGTTTATCGCGTTGACGATATACTGGCTGTCTGTGTAAAGGTCGACCTTGCAAGGCTCGTTGAGAGCCTTCAAGCCTTCGATGACACCTGTCAGCTCCATCTGGTTATTTGTAGTGCTGACAGCGCCGCCCGAAAGCTCAAGCTTGTGCTGCTTATACTGCAGAATCGCGCCCCAGCCGCCGGGACCGGGATTTTTTGAGCATGAACCGTCTGTGTAAAGAACTATTTCTTTCATTACTTGTTGTTCTTGTGTTCCTTTACAAGGTTGATGAAGTAGTCAAAGAGTGGTGCGAAATCAGGTGTTCTTTCATCCCACATGATGTTTGTGAGGCGTTCAGGATGGAACTGTACAGCGAATACAGGAAGCTTTTCGTGTTCCCATGCTTCGATGAGCTGGCCGTTTTCAGACCATGCTGTAACCTTGATGTCCTTTGCAACATCCTTGAGAGCCTGATGATGTGTGGAGTTTACGTTGAATTCCTTGCCGAAGAGCTTGTGAAGGATGGAGCCTT
>SVKW01000103.1 GCA_015068285.1 Oscillospiraceae bacterium
AAACCTTCAGCAGGCGTGAAACCAATATTTTTCTGTATAAAAAACATATTTCCGATGGGGATATAAACAGTATTGGCATGATGGGGGAAACGAGAATAATCAGCCTTGACGAATGTACTGTAGATGCCAAAGATCTGAGCAAAATTGCGGTTGGTACACTTCAAACCCTCATTCTCAAAGACTGCAATCTTACAAAGGAACAGCTTGCCACTATAGATTTAAGCAAAAAGCGCCTCAATACACTTGAAATCACAGGCTGTCAGCTCGATTCTCTCGATTTCATTAAAGAACAGGCAGAGAGTCTTACACGCCTTAAAATCAGCAATACAAATGTCAGCGATATTTCTGTTCTTGAAAACTTTACGGAATTATATGAATTTGAGGCAGATAACTGTAAGATAAAAGATATTTCCGCCCTTGCAAACTGCAAAAAGCTCAACTCTCTCAGGCTTTCAGGAAATGAAATCGAAACACTTACACCTCTGGAAAACCATGAAAAGATAACAAGGCTTGATGTATCGGGCAACAGGCTGAAAAATCTTGACGGCATTGAAAAATGCCTTTATCTGACTACGATTTCTGCCGACAACAATGAAATAGAAAATATCAATGGTCTTACAAATGCCACAAAGCTGCTTGCTGTTTCGCTGAATGGCAACAAAATCAGCGATATTTCCCTCCTTAAAAAGTCGGCTGAAACTCTGCAGAGGATTTATCTTGCTGAAAACAATATCGAAGACCCGTCCGTAATCGGAAAATGCACAGGCGTAAGATATTTAAGTCTCGCAGATAACAATATCACAGATATAAAGTGGACAGAAAATCTCAGGTCGATTGACGGATTGAATCTTGCCGACAATGAGCTGACAGGCGGGCTGGAAATAGAAAATCTTCCTGAGCTGACCTATCTTGTCCTTTCGCGCAATAAAATCACAGATTTTTCAGGAAAGCTGAAAAATGAAACAAGAGCTCTGCTTATGCTCGACGGCAATAAGCTTGAAAGCTTTGATGTCGACTATGCAGGCAGTTACGAAATGCTCCTTCTCGGAGATACAGGGCTTGAGGATTTTGAAAGCGTTTACAAGGCAAAGGGCAAGGTAATGCTCGATTACAGCCCTCAGCTCGACCTTGATAAGCTTAAGGCGGCAGAGTATAACAAGATAACTCTTGTAGGTGTTCCTCTTGACAAGCAGGTTTTTGTCGAAGAAAAGCTGGGCGCATTCGGTACAGAATTTGCAGAGGCGCTGGAATATGAAGCGGACAAACTTATACCCGATTCATTAAAGGGTATACAGTATTAAAGGTGCAACTATGGAAAATATAAACAAAATACTTGAGCAGGCGAAGCTCGATTATAAAGCGGGGGCGGACCTTTATTTCGCCGAGGATGCCTCGGACGAAAGCAAGGCAGAAGGCTTTGCCCTCATAAAAAAGGCGGCAATGAACCGCTATCCTGTCGCCATGTATACATACGGCATTCTCCTTGTCAGCGGCAGAGAGGGAAATGACATTCCCGACAGAGTTGACCGCGGCATGAGCTATGTCTGGAATGCCGAAAGGCTGGGCATCACAAAGGCGAGAAAGTTCATTGATGAATACTGCGAAGCCCGCTATAAGGCATCCTTTGCCCGCAAACTGCAGACTGTTCCGCCTATGCCACTTGTCGGCTTTGACGGCAAGGTCATAAAGATAAACCGCGTCAGCAGGCTGACACCGATTGATGTCAGACTTGACTACATAAACGGAGAAAATATCCTTGAAATCGGGGCAAATCTCGAATTTGTCCAGACAGAAACACCGCTTCCCGATGAAGCAGGCTTTTACGGCGCGGTGATTCAGGGCATCAAGGATTGGGAAGGCGAATATATCGTCTTTGGCGGACAGAAGCTGAAAGTCAGAATAAATATCTCGACAGAGGACAGACTTTTTGATAAAATACTTATAATGCCGGTCACAACCGATGTTGCCGACACCGCCTCAAAGGTGGCTGATTTTATCGGCGGCAAGAGGGGCGAAATGATGGAGTCTGTTGTCAAGCATAAGCGCTCTGTGGCAGGCATAGGCATAAGAAAATGGACGGTGCGCTCGCGAAAGATGATTCTTGTCCAGAGCAAAAACGGCAGATTTGACGATTTGCATGAGATAAGATGTGCCGCAAGACACGAATTCGGCCATGTTCTCGGTCTTGGCGACCTTTATCCAAGCAGAAGCGACGGATATCCGGGTGTTGTCAAAGGCACTTTCAGAGAGCTCGACCCGTATTATATCAACAATAAGTTCTATAATCTTGTAATGTGCGACGAGCACGGTGTAATTTCAAACAATGATATCGAAATGGTGGTGCTGGCATTTCAGAATAACGAAATGCAGCATTATCAGCAGACGCCTATCAAAGGCTCTGTTTCAAAGGCATTGGGAAAGGGTAACTAAATATGGAAAAAATCAAAAATTATTCGGACGAATTCAAGTTCAAGCTTGAACGCTTTATGACAGGCTGTGATTCTCTTGAGGAAGCTCAGGCATGGGACAAGGAAGCTTTCGGCGAAATGGATGTTTATTACACAAATGAGCTTGCAAGCATTGCAATACGCCTTATCTCATCTGACGGCAGATTTTCAGGGGGCGAAGCTCAGTTTATGGAGGATATGTTTGGCTTTGAAAATACTCCTGCCGAGCTTGAGGACATCTGGGAAAACTGTCAGGATAATCTTGAAACAATGTTTGACGAAGGCTCTGAAAACGGCTTCACACTCATGAAGAACATCAATGAAAAGCTGGCTGAAAGCTATAAGGAGCTTGTGGCTCTCGTATGCGATATAGTTATGGAGGCAGACGGCAGCGTTGTCAAGGCTGAAATGGCTGTTGCGGAGAAAATCAAAGCTGCCGTAAAGTAGGTGATATTATGACAGATATCTACGCAGGCTGCGGCTGGAGCAGAAGTCATATAGGCTCCTGCGGCAAGGGTGATATCTATAAGGGCTACGGCTGGGGCAAGTCGTGTGTCGGCTCTTATACTGTCAGCGGCGATGTGTATTCGGGCTATGGCTGGGGTAAAACCTGCGTCGGCTCCTTTTCCGACGGCACGGTGTATGAAGGCTATGGCTGGGGCAGAAGCATTGTAGGCGAATATAAAAACGGCGATATCTATAAGGGCTATGGCTGGAGCCGTGAGCGTATCGGCGAATATGTCGGCGAAGACGGCGGAGCGGCCGCAGCGGCGCTTTTGCTTTTGTTTAAATAGATATAAAGGCATCCGTAAGGGTGCCTTTTTTACTGCACAAGCCATCTCTTGCCTCCCTCTGAGGAGGGAGGTGGCTTGCGTCAGCAAGACGGAGGGAGAGAAACCTATACAATCCGTGACGAAGTCACACCATAATCATGCCGTAAGGCATAGTATGTAATCACGCAAAGCGTGCATGTAATCGCCTTGCGTATGGCATCACCACAGAGGTATGTAATGTAGGGGAGGCGGAACGCCTCCCCTACAATGAATTTTCCATCATTCTGCTTTAATTTATAATATTTTCCGCAATCACTCTTGTTCACCGACTTCATTTATAGTATAATATTATAAAACAATAATAACCACACAGGAGGTATCCCTATGCGCGTTACAGCCGATAAGAAAGTTGACATTCTCGATAAGAACAACGCCCCTGCATTTTACTGCAAGGACGGCGATACAGTAGTTTTTGAAACAAGTGACTGCTTTGACAGCACGATTCATTACGATGGCTCTGTCCATCAGGATAAGCCTTTTATGCATAACCCTGCAACAGGCCCTGTCTATATCGAAGGCGCAGAGGCAGGCGATATTCTCTGCGTTGAAATTGTAAAAATCAAGACAAATGACTACGGCATCGTAGGCACAGCCTTCGGCTCAGGCGGCTTTGCTCATGTTGATAAGAAATTCTCCGCAGGAGTTTTCGATATAAAGGACGGCTACTGCCATTTCCACGGCAGAAAGCTTGAGCTTAACCCTATGATTGGTGTAATCGGCGTTGCGCCGGAGGGCGAGGGTGTCCTCACTGTCAGCGCAGGCTCTCACGGCGGCAATATGGACTGTACACAGGTCAAGGAAGGGGCAAAATTATACTTCCCTGTGGCTGTTCCTGGCGCACTTTTCGCAACAGGTGATTTGCACATCGTAATGGGTGACGGCGAAGTTGTAGGCTATGGCGTTGAAGCCGGCGGCGAAGTCACAGCTAAATTCACAGTTATCAAGGGTGAAAAAATCGAAAATCCTATTATTCATGTGGATAACAAGGTGATGGTGGTGGCATCTGCTGAAAATCTTGACAAGGCGGCCGACCTTGCTGTGCGCGATATGCACAAGCTGCTTATGAAGGGCGGCTGGAGTGACGAGGAAGCAGGTATGCTTATGAGCCTCAAGTGCGACCTTGTAATCTGCCAGATTGTAAATCCTGTAAAGACAGTCCGCGCTGTCATCAACGCAGACCTGATGAAGAAATAGGGTAAAACTATGAATTACACGGTAGTTGACATAGAAAACTGGTCTCGCGCCAGTCTTTTCAACTTCTATATCGGCAAGCTGAGGGTGGTTATGAGCCTTACTGTCGATATCGACGTTACGCATCTTCTTGATTACGTCCACAAAAACGGCCTGAGATTTTATCCTGCCATGATATGGGCGGTGTCAAAGATTGCCAATTCCCACGATGAATTCAAATATGGCTGGAAGGACGATGTCCTTGTAAAATGGGATTATATCTTCCCGTCATACGCCAATTTCAATAAGTCGGACGAAACCTTCACCAAATATCCCACAGAGTACAGGGAAAGTCTTGAGGAATTCCACAGCCTGTATATAGACGACCGGGAAAAATACAAAGATGCCCGTGGACTTCAAAAAAGCGTGCCGAATGCCTTCGATGTGTCCTGCCTGCCGTGGGTGAATTACAGACATTTTGACGTCCACGTTTTTGACGAGGGCAAGTTTATCGCCCCTGTTGTGACATGGGGCAAATATGAGCAGAAGGACGGAAGATTTATTATGCCACTGAGCGTGAATATCCACCACGCCGTGTGCGACGGCTTCCACCTTTCAAGATTTTTTAATGAGGTACAGCAGCTCATCGATTCATTGTAGAGGAGAACTGCATAATGAGTTTTATTAAAAATAAAATCTTTACGTTTCTTTTTGTTATGCTGATAATTATAGGAATTATTGCGCCGATTACTATGCACTATAACAAAATGACAGAGGTAGAGTGGTATTTAAGAACCCATCCCACAGAGGGCAGATTTACCAATCCCAAGGTGAAAATGGTATATGCAGAAATCGTGTTCCCGTTCACTCTCGAGGTCGGTATCTATCCTGAACTGACGGCTGAAATTGAAGAAGAAATCCGCGCGCTGGGCGAGCCGTATAATGCCCGATGGATAAAATATGTGGAAACATCGCGCTCTGTTTATCCGTCAAAGGAAAATGATCTTGGAATAACAGTTCCTACATTCTTTTAGCAGAAATGAATTATGAAGCATAGAGTCATTTTGCAGGGGAGGGTCTCTGCGTCCTCCCGCAAAGCCGTCAGCCTTCCTTTTCAATGTACCCTGAATATCCAAAGGAGCAATTATGAAACAGACAGAAATACTTGTGAAATCCACACTTGATGGCACAATGCAGCCGTCATTATTCTATAAATCCCCAAATGCAAACCGTCCGCTCCTTGTGGGACTTCACACATGGAGCTATGACCGTTTCAATCAGATTGAAAATATGCTCCCTTATGCCGAAAAGTATGATTTTAATCTGCTTCTCCCCGAATTCCGCGGACCGAATCTTATGAGCAATCCGATATGTACACAGGCCTGCGGCTCACGCCTTGCAAGGCAGGATGTCAAGGACGCCATTGATGCCGTTATAGATGAGGTTGACAAGGACAATATTTTCCTTCTCGGTCTTTCGGGCGGCGGACACATGGCCCTTATGATGGCAGGCTTCATCCCCGAATATTTCAAGGCGATTGGCTCTTATGTGCCGATAACCGACCTTGAAAAGTGGACTGTGCAGAATCCTGACTATGCCGATAATCTCCGCGCCTGCTGTGTAAGTGTGGAAGAAATGGCAGACCGCTCACCGATGAGCTATATCGACAATATTGCCAAAGCGAATATAAAGGTTTTCCACGGCAAGTATGACCCTGTCGTGCCTGTCTGCCAGAGCCTTGAATTGTTTGATGCCATAATGAAAAAGCATCCGACATCGAGAGTTTTCCTCGATATTTTCGATGGCGGACATGAAATTGACATGGAGCAGGCTATGTACTGGCTGCTTTCCCAGTATAACGGGGCAAAAAAGACCAAAGTAACCGGATAATTTACAAAATACACTTGATATTCTGCGCAAAATAATGTATTATGATATATAGACTACTTGATCAGATATTGGTCATAACATAAAAATTCAAGGAGGCTATATATGACTTCAGCTGAAATCATGCGCGAATCGATCGCGATGTTTTTCCATAGCGGCATCACATTCTCGTTTGCAATTTCCACAATTATCGTTGGTCTTGCGCTCATTTTCTTTATGCCTGACTATCTCACAAAGGGCCAGAAAAGCACACTTAAGACACTTTCCATCGTGTTCACACCTTATGTTATTTACATAATCTATGTCCTCGCCACAAACGGCTGGACAATGCCAATTTATTAGTATTGATAAAGCTCCCATTGAGGGAGCTTTTTTCAGCTTATTCAGCCTCCCATTGTTAAGGGGAGGGGGACCGTTGGAACAACGGTGGAGGGGTGTAGCCGTAGGCGTCTAATAAATCCGTCCTTGCACAATCAATCTGAATATTATATAATATACCTATCAAAACAAAGGAGAAGCCTTTATGAACACTATAAAAATTGACGGCAATGTTAAAATGGTGGCTCACCGCGGATTAAGCGGTATCGAGCGTGAAAATACAAATCCTGCTTTTGTTGCGGCAGGCAACCGCAGCTATTGGGGCATAGAAACCGACGTCCACAAGACTCTTGACGGTCAGTTTATCATAATCCATGACGAAACCACCGAGCGCGTAACCGAAGGCAAAGTAAATATCAACATCGAGGAAAGCCCTTACGATGCCGTGCGTGACCTTGTCCTTCCTGACAAGGACGGCAGCCTTAACCGTCAGGACATTCGCATTCCGCTTCTCATCGACTATATCCGTATTTGTAAAAAGTATGAGAAAATTGCAGTTTTAGAGCTGAAAAATCCTTTCGCTGACGAGGATATTGCAAAGATTGTTGATATTATCAGG
>SVKW01000104.1 GCA_015068285.1 Oscillospiraceae bacterium
TGCTGGACATTATGTTTTTTATTGCCATTGAAAATGACTGGCGAAGTGACATTATCCCTCACCTCCGTCTTCTACCGAAACAGGCTTCGGCGCACCCTTTGCAGGGCCGTCATAGACAACCTTGCCATCTTCAAGCCTTATTATACGCTCGGCTTTTGAGGCGATGGCGTTGTCGTGGGTGATGAGAACAACTGTGTTGCCCTCCTTGTGAATCTCCTGCAGAAGCTGGAGCACTTCCTTGCCCGTCTTGGAGTCGAGAGCGCCTGTAGGCTCATCGCAGAGAAGGAGCTTTGGCTTGCCTGCCAGCGCTCTTGCTATCGAAACTCTCTGCTGCTGTCCGCCCGAAAGCTGTTTGGGAAGATTTTTTATCTTATCGGAAAGTCCCACGCGCTCGAGCACTTCGAGAGCTCTTTTGCGGCGGTCAGACTTTGCCGCCCCTGCATAAATCAGCGGAGCTTCCACATTTTCAACCACATTGAGCTTTGCCAGAAGATTGTATTGCTGGAAAATAAAGCCTATCATTTTATTGCGAATCTCGGCAAGCTCGTTGTCATTCATCTTGCTTACATCCTTGCCGCCGAGGAAATAGCTGCCGTGTGTCGGCACATCAAGACAGCCTATAATATTCATGCAGGTACTCTTGCCCGAGCCCGACTGACCTACGATGGCGACAAATTCGCCCTCGTAAATCTTCATGGAAATGCCGTCGACAGCGTGGACGACAGTATCGCCCATGGGGTAGAGCTTATATAAATCCCTGAACTCGATAAGAGGAATCATCGAGGCATTCCTCCTCCGTTCTGCATTCCGCCTGAAGGTCTGACTGCGCCCTGCGGCATATTACCTCCGCCCTGGAAGCCGCCCTGGGCCATGCCGCCCTGCTGCATATTATTCACAGCCACATTGCCCATGGCTTCAAACATATTGGAGGCCGTTCTCTGCTGGATGCCGATGATATCGCCTTCCTTGAGACCTTCTGTAATCTCGATATAATCCTCTGTTGCCATGCCTGTCTTTACTTCAACATAGTGGTAGCCGCTTGGGGCTGTCATGCCTTCTGGAGATGTTCCTTCACCCTTGACAAGCACTGTGCCGTTGCGGTTTACAGCCGAAACAGGAACTGTGAGAGCGCTTTCAGCCGATTCGATTACGATTTCAATATCGGCATTCATGCCCGGGAGAAGCCCCTCTGTTTCGTCTATTCTTATAGTTGCAGGATAAACCGTGATGCCGCCCGATGTTGCGCCCTGAATGGAAACCTTTGTGATTTCGCCTTCGTAGACCTTATCGCCTGCCGCTTCTGCTGTGATTTTGACCTTCTGGCCTTCCTCCACCTTGCCGATGTCAAGCTCGTCGATATTGAGTGTTATTTCCATATAGGAAAGGTCATAGATAACGCAGAGTGGACTGCCCATATTGGAGATATTGTCCCCTGCCTTGTAGTATTTTTCAATGACAGTACCCTCGATAGGAGATGTTATCGTGTAGTTGTCAAGAATGTCCATCTGGCTTTCAAAAGAAAGCTCGGCATTGCGGAGAGAATCCTTTGCGCTCTGTATCTGGTCGTCGATATCATCGGAGGAAAGGGAGATTATCACCTTGCCATCATATATCTCGCCGCCCTCGTCCACATGAATGGCCGCAACCTCACCGCTTGCCTTGGCTGTGATAACGCCCTCCTTGCGGTACTGGAAAGTGCCTGCAGCGGCGCAGGCGTAATTACCTACCATAGCTGTTGCCGACTGGCTTGTGCCGAGAGCGCCAGGATTGCTTACTTCAATAGTAACATCGCGGGTGATCATATTGCTTGCCGAAACATTATCCACGCCCGAAACCTTGCTTACAGTGCCGTAGAGTGTTTCAAATGAGCTGTCAAGAGTAACAACTGCTGTATCGCCCTTATGGATATTCATGGCATCGTCGGAGGAAAACGGAAGTCTGAGCGTCATAGTGCCGCTGTCACGGAAGGACGCAACTGTCTGCCCTGCGTTGACCTTATCCCCTTCTTCCACCATAAGTTCTGTAATGATGCCTGTGTTTTCCGCCTTGATATCGAGATTTTCGATGTTTTCAAGGGTATTTTCATAGCTTCTCTGTGACTGATTGAGAGAAATCTGTGCTCGTTCAAGAGTTGCCGAAGCGTCGGACGAATCTATGCTATAAAGAACAGTATCCTCATAGACAATATCGCCCTCTTCAAACTCATCAGAGAGTATCTCGCCCTCAACAAGGCTTGTGACAGTATAGGAATCGGCAGGCATTATAGTGCCCGAGCCGGAAAGTGTAACCGTAAGGTCCCGTTTTTCCACAGCTACATCATTATAACTCACTTCTCCTGCCGCTTTTGAGGATGGATTTCCCATAAACCTCACAGCAACAGCGCCCACAAGGGCGATTGCGGCAACCAGAACTGCGGCGGTGATGATTTTCTTCTTCGTCACCTTGCCTTTCGCCTTCTTATCCATATCGGAAGCGATGCCTTTTGCAGCCGCCACTTCCACAGCCTCTGCTGTGTTTGATGCCTTGTCTTTTTTGCTTTTGAATACTGACATGGTTCATCTGACCTTTCTTATGTAATGTTGATTGTTTACTTGCTTAAGTATATGCCATAATTATGGCGAAATTATGACGATAGTGTGCCTATTGTGTGTAATTTTTCCGCCTGCAAGGGGGTGTATACGGCAACCGCAGACGAGTAATTACCGCACCTGTGTTATCTTGTGTACGGGTAATGCTCGCGACTGTATAAACTCGCAAACCAATATGCAATCTTCCGTCCCCAATATTGTACACATCAAAAAAGCAGGGCATAGTCTGCCCTGCTTGTGCAATTATACATTCATATTTGTAGCTTCAAGCTCTCTGATCTGCTTGAGCGCCTGAGCAAGCTGGTCTGGGCAGGAAGTTGGACGTCCGCCGCACTTGATGCCTTCAAGACGCTTGATAATTTCGTCGATTTCCATATCCTGAACGAGAGCAGCCATGCCGATGAGATTGCCCGGGCAGCCGCCTGCAGATTCAAGCCTGATAAGCTTATTATTTTCGATTTCAATGCCAAACTGCTTTGTGCAGGTGCCTGTTGTATTGTATACGTATTTCATTTTTATACCTCGTAAGTCTGTTTTATCGCTAACTTTTAAATTATACCACAGATAACCCCAAAATGCAATATGCTTTTAGCCTGTTTGACAGCCGGTATTTTTTTAATTATAATTGTGACCACAGTCATATTTTTGTTGTCTATAAGGGTGAAAGGCCTTATCAATGCGAAAGGAGAAAGCTATGGAAGACAATAAAATCCTCGACCTTTTCTGGGCGCGCGACCAGCTTGCCATTGCCGAAGCAAGGGCGAAATACGGTGCGCATTGCCACTATATCGCATATAATATCCTTTTTGACCACATGGACAGCGAAGAATGTGTCAGCGATACCCTTCTCAGGGCATGGAATGTGATTCCGCCCCAGAGACCGACCTTTTTTAAGGCATTTCTTACGAAAATCACCCGAAATCTCGCCCTCAACCGCTATAATCTTTATTCAGCGCAAAAGCGGGGCGGCGGGCAGACGGCTCTTGTGCTTGACGAATTAAGCGAATGTGTGCCGTCGGATTTTTCTGTCGAAAAACAGCTTGAAGATAAGCTGACGGGCGAAGTCATAAACGGTTTTCTTGAAACTCTTTCGGCTGAAAAGCGTGTCATGTTTATAAAACGATATTTTATGATGCTTCCGATAGCAGACATTGCAAAATCTATGAAAATATCGGAAAGCAAGGTCAAAATGACACTTTTCCGTTTGCGTACACAATTAAAGGACATTCTGATAAAGGAGGGCATTTATGAATAGAAAACTTCTCGATATTATCGGTCAGGCAGACGAAAAATACATAGCCGAAGCCGAAAACTACAAGCGAAGACCAATACTAAAAATCGGCGCAATAGCCGCCTGCCTTGCACTGGCAATAATCGGCGCAATGTTTCCGTGGAGCGGCAAAAAAGAAGCACTCACAACAGAAGCCACCAATGCGTATTATGAAATCCCGACAACAGCCTCCGACCTGCCTATGCTTTCGATAACCGACCGCAATGATTCGATGGGCTTTGAGGGCTTTATGGCTTACGACATTTCGGAAATCGTCAGCGGCAACCCGTGGCGCGAAGATATTGAGCTTGAAACCCTGCCTGTCTTTGAAAATACCGCCGAATACAACAGCCATTATGAAATAATAGGCTCGGATTTTCCTGCCGAGGAATTTAAAAATGAAGTGGCATCACGAATGAAGCCTGATGGGGCAGAAATCGGCTATCACTATCCATGGAATGTCTATATAAACTTTGATGAGCCTGTCAGCCTGCCTGACGAGTATGTTTTTGAGCATTATATGAGCTATGATGAGGCTGAAAATACTGCAGAATATCTGCTTGAGCAGTATGGCGACCTGATTGCCTTTGAAGAGCCGACGGTCGATATTTATTACGGCGATTACAATATTTATGGTCAGCAGAGCCACGATATTTCATTCTATGAGGGCAAGGGCAACTATACCCAGGATATTCTGGCTTTCAATTTCAATCGCGTGACCTTTCACCCTCAGGATGACGGTAAGCTTATGAGCATAAGCGTGCTGGCTGAGGACTATTTCACCATGTCGAAGCTTGGTGATTACCCGATAATCTCCCTTGATGAAGCGAAGGAGAAGCTTAGAAACGGTCAGCTTATCACAACTGTACCCCGGGATTTTGAATTTGACCTATCAAAGCCGTTAAAATGTGAGCTTATCTATCGTGCAGGCCATCTCGACGAGATCTATATGCCGTATTACCGCTTCTATGTTGAGCTGGAAGGCTTTGAAAACAAAGGCAGTGAGCTTGGGCTTAAAAACTTCGGCGCGTTTTATGTGCCTGCTGTAGAGGAGCAGTACATTGAAAATATGCCTGTGTGGGACGGAAGCTTCAATTAAAAATATTTTTAATTTTTATGGAACAAAATGAGATTTTTGCAGTCTAAATATTGTTTGCTTAAAAAATAAAAAATTAAAAATATGCGGAGGCAAAATGAAAAAGAATCTTTACACACTTTTAGCGCTTACAATGGCTGTCATGATGATTATGACAGGCTGCTCCAAGAAGGAAGAAACAACAACTGCAGCTCCAACAACTGCTGCTACACAGGCTACAACAGCCGCAACAGAGGCTACAACTGCTGCTACAGAAGCTCCAACAGAGGCAACAACTGCCGCTACAGAGGCAACAACTGCTGCTACAGAAGCTCCAACAGAAGCAACAAAGGCAACTGAAGCTACAAAGGCTACAGAAAAGGTCGAAACAACAGCTTCCACAGCTGCTACAGAAGCTCCGACAGAAGCTCCGAAGCCAAGTACAAAGGCTGACCTCGTTTCCATTATGAACAAGCTCTACGACGGTCTCACACCTGGCGAAAACTGCCCATTTGTCGGTCAGATTGAAATCGACGGCGAAAACTCTGCTTTCTATGTTGGTATTGAAAATCTCCAGTGCAAGCAGGCTCTCGCTTCCGAAGCTATGATGGGCGCTATCGCTCACTCTCTCGTTCTCATCGAAGCTGAAGACGGCGCTGATATTTCCGCCCTCAAGAGCGAAATCCGCGAAAAGATCGACCCAAGAAAATGGGTATGCGTTGGCGTTGAACGCGACGAAGTCGTTATCGAAAATGTTGGCAACATTGTTTTCGTCTGCATCGAAGAAAACATGGCTGACCACTTCCGCACACAGTTCTTTAATGTTGTAAAGTAATGAAAAGAGTTGTTGCGCTCACACTTGTGTGCCTGATTTTTGCAGGCTGTTCAGCTCCTTCCCAGCCGACAACGGCGGCAACTGAAATGACAACAACAGCCCCGACAACGGCGGCAAAACAGGAAATTACTGTTAATTCCGAAGGCATCTATGAAATAGACGGCTGGCTTTTCTCCAAGCTTTATCCTATGGACGAAGCTTCGGTTACAAAGCTTTCCGACAAGATAAACTCCATTCAGAGCGAGTACCTGACGGAGAACAACAAGGTGTTCGTGTCCCTCATTCCGGATAAGAGCTATTTCTCCGATTTTGACGAGAAGATAGACCATACGGCTATGGAAGCTCTCCTTGAAGCAGGGCTTGAAAACGCTGAATATATCAGCATTGATGAGACACTTTCCCTTGAGGATTTCTATAAGACAGACGGGCATTGGAGACAGGAAAATATTATAGAAACTGTCAACAAGCTGGGCGAAACAATGGGTTTTGCCGTTGAAAAGTCTGATTTTACCGAAAACTCAATTACTGATTATGAGTATAAGGGTATGTATGTGCCGCTTTACGAAGGCGAAACCGAAAGCGAAGCTATGCTTTATCTCACAAACGGGCACACCGAAAATGCCGTTGTGGATAATTTTCAGAAAAAGGGTTTTACACAGGTCTACGACATGGATATGCTCGATACTCCTACGCCTTATGACATCTTCCTTTCGGGGCCTACGCCTTTTCAGGTCATCACAAATCCGCAGGCTGAAAGCGACAAAAAGCTGGTGATTTTCCGCGATTCATTTGCGTCGTCACTTGTGCCGCTTATCATAGGCGAGTATGCTGAAATCATACTCATAGACCTGCGCTATATGGCAAGCCAGCTCATGCCGCAGTTCATCGAATTTGAAGACCAGGACGTACTGTTCCTCTATTCGGCGGCTGTCGCAAACAAGAGCATTTTGCTCAAGTAAATACAAAAAACGCTCTTCCGCAAGGGAGAGCATTTTTATTGGCTTTTAAACTTAAAAAGGCTCCCATAAGCGGGAGCCTTTATGTATTTACTTCTTGAGCAAATCGCGGATTTCAGTGAGAAGTTCTTCTGTTGTTGGGCCTGCTGGTGGTGGAGGTGGCGCTGCTTCTTCCTTCTTCTTGAAGTTGTTCATAATCTTGACGAAGATGAAGATACTGAGGGCGATGAGCAGGAAGTCGACAACCTGCTGGATGAAATTACCGTAAAGAACAGCAGCCTCAGGAGTTACAACTTCGCCTGCTTCGTTTAAAACTGCAGGGGAGAGCACCCACTTGAAAGCCTTGAAGTCCATGCCGCCGATGAGAGCGCCGAGCATAGGCATTACAACGTCATTTACGAGAGATGTTACGATTTTGCCGAATGCGCCGCCGATGATAACACCGACTGCCATGTCAACTACATTGCCCTTGAAGGCAAACTTTTTGAATTCATTCCACATTT
>SVKW01000105.1 GCA_015068285.1 Oscillospiraceae bacterium
CCGCCTGCTGTCCGGAAACATCTTTTAATGCCGTAAAGTACATACAATATGCAAGTCCTGTGTGGACTATGCCTATAACAAGCAGACACATCCAGCCCTTTGTATCAAGGTTTGCAAGAGTTATTCCGCTTGTCGCAATTACATAAGGAAGCAACACAACTATTGCCGAGAGAAACTGCAGCAATGTTCTGTGAATGCCGTCTACATTCCTGATGAACTTGTTCACAAGCACAACCGAAGCATACAGTACAGCCGCACCGAGAGCAAACATTATTCCGGTTATATGACTGTTTCCGCCTGATATATCCTCTATTCCTGTAATAAGAACAATGCCCAAGGTAGACATCACAAAGCATATAATCTGCTTTTTCGTAAGCTTTTCCTTAAATAAAAAAGGACACACCGCTGTAACTATGACAGGCGCAAAATAATAACTCAGAGTTGCCACCGAAACTGTTGTATACTTGTACGCTTCAAACAGGAGAATCCAGTTTATGCCCATTCCTGCACCCGAAAGAAGCAGTAAAGGCAGTTCTTTTCGTATATCTCTGAAAGGTATTTTTTGCTTTGTAATTGCCATAAACAATGTAATAATAATGGCAGCAAGTATGGCTCTGTACAGCGCAAGCTCGCCTGATGCAACTGCAATATTCCTTACAAATGGCGCAAGCGTACCAAAAATCGCCATTGATGCCGCCAGCATAAGGCGCGATTTATTATTGCTTTTCATAAATCACCTCTTAACTTCAAAATAAATACAATGATGCATTTTACCATTGTATTCGATATCTTCGGTTTTATCAATTAAAATAAATCCGCATTTTTCAAGTACCCGTCTGCTGGCGATATTATCTTCAAATATGCCTGCCGAAACTGCCGCATAGCCTTGTTCAAACAGCTTTTCAATGACAGCTTTCAGCGCCTCTGTGCCATATCCCTTATTATGATAGTCAGGATGTACCGCATACCCGATCTCAACATTGCTGTTTTCGATGCCAGTATCATTTATTATACCAATAAGCTTGCCATCAAAAAATATTCCTCGCGCAAAGCGGTCAGGAATATAAGATACTTCTTTAATTCTGTCGAATAATTTATTTGCAGCTTCATCAGAAGTGATGTCGGGCGTAAGATATGTTGCGTTTACTTTATTATTGCGAAGTATTTCAATAAGCGAGTTTTTATCGCTGTCACTCATTGATTTTATTGTCAATCGTTCAGTTATGATCATTTTATTTCTCCATACTGACTTCTTCCCAGACAAGCGAGCCGTTTCTGCCGCTTGTATAGATAGAATACAAGAGATTTACTCCATTTTCATCCTTGAACGATACACCGTATGTGGTCATATCTCCGTAAAAAACTATACCAAGAATAAAAGGCTTGTCTGGTGTCAGCTCATTGATTTCATAAAGTACTTTATCCTCGACAATATTGATTCCGTCGTGTGTCAACGAAAGGAAACGGACATCTGTGAGTTTTTCATTGGCGACAAAAGCTATTTTCTCTGTAAACTCACTATCGTCTGCAATATATTCCTCATATTCGCCAATATCCTCATAGATATGGCTTATAACGATGGGACTATTGCTGTATTCTTCCTGCAAGGATAAATCAACCCAACCTATGCCAGACTTGAGCCTGCCCCATTTATTGCCTTCACCGTCGATGCTTTCTTCTGTGATGGTATATATGCCATCCTTGCCTATTGTTTGCTTATAGACATCATCGTAGCTCGGACCATCATAGACAGGAATATATCCCTTAAGTTTCATCGTTTCAGGCTCATCGATTTTTGCCGAAGATGTTTCTGTTTCAGCTTGTGTTGGTGATTCTGTAACGGCTTCAGTAGGTTTTTCTGATGTAAGATTTTCTGTTTGTGCAGTAGTGGAAATGGTATTTTGCGAAGTTTTTTCTTCCGTTTTTGCCGAGCAGGCACACAGGCAAACAAGACAAAGTGCCATTGCGATAAGACGTTTCATCGTCGTTCCTCCTTAAAGAGTGATAACTTTTTCGGCCAGCCTAATGATATTTTGAAATCTTCTCAAATCCTGTTCCGAGCGGAAGTTTTTTATATCAGGATTGCTCAGTTCATCGACTGTCTTATTGGTATAGACGATAAGCGATCCGAAAATGTTTCGTTCCATTGCTCCGCAAATTATAAGATATACAGAATGAGCCCAGTCAAGAGCATCCCACTTGCCGCCCTCACAGCTTTTAAATACAAGCTCTGCCTTTTTATCCTTGCATATCTTTTCAATTTCATTCAGCACTGACACAACAGAGCGCCGTTTAATACTTTTATTAAAAATAGCGGAGCCAACGTAGATTTCGATAGTTTTGTTATGTGCATCTTTGTCGAAAGACTTAATATCTCCGATTTCGATATATCTGTTATAAAAAATTATTGGCAAATCGTCAAATGGAGCCGTAATAAGCTTTTTTGCTTCATCTACATCATGGAGCAAATCGTGCATCGCATCCTGTGCCAGTACTCCCCTTTTCAGATTCTTTGGAATTTCTCCACGCTCATCCACCTGATAATCCTGCATCCATTGACCATTATCATAATAATCTGTCAATTTTTCAAGCATTGCAGAAATATGCTCATCATCAAGCATTTCAGGCGCATTATGTACTGCATTGAACACAGTATCATAATATATTTCCATCTGCTTTATTCTTTGAATATTTTCCGAAAAGTTCATTTAATCTCCTGTTTTGTGAATACTTTTGTAAATGTATCGAAGTTGACATCCGCTCCGTCACTATTTTTGATTGCAAAAATGACCTTTTTGAAGCATTTTGCATATCCTTTTTCAACAAGCCATAATCTGAATATTTCAGCCACCATTTCAGGCGGATTATTGAAAGCACCACAACCAAAAGCGCCGAGTATAAGCACATCAATATCATTTGCCGCCGCGACTTCAAGAATATTTTTTATTCTGTCTGTAAACACCTGCTGAAGTTTTTCCTTTGTCACAGGCTTTTTCTTATGCTTATCGTAATACGGAGCAGCGCAGGTTATAATATCAACATTGAACCACTCGTCCATATATTCAGGATATGTATTGTCATTTTTGAACACTGTGACGTCTTTGGAATAAATAATTCTGTCCGATGCCATATCTCCGGCATTCTTATCGTGCCACTTATAATAATTCCTATAAATATACGGCATTGTAAGCGCTTCATAGAGATTACTGCTTCGGCAAAGACACTCCTCCTGAGCCATATAGCCCTCTTTTACGCTTCCGCCCGGAGTGAAGGCATTGGCAAAATTGAGTACAGCCGTTTTTGATTCGGGTGCAATATTCTTCTTTGCGCACGAAAATGTAGTGTCTCCCACAACAGTAATGTTATTGCCGTCACTTTTTTCATTGCGGAAAACCGAAACAAATCCGTCGAGATAAATTGACGTACCTGCCTGCATTTTCTTTGTATATTCAATGAGTTTTTGGTCACTTTTGCATTTTTCAAGAGTATCTTTAAAAATTTCTATTAGTTTAAGTTGGTCAGCCATTTTATTTCTCCGATTTTTTCAGATTTTTATTAAGAATCAGTATATAAAGTATAGATGTAACACAGAGGACTACCGAAATAATAATATTTATTTCAAAAGTACGCACACTTTCATTTACAAATGCGCTCAATGAATTGACCACACTATGGGTAATAATACACGGAATAAGACTTCCGCTTTTATAAAACAAAATCACAGTCATAAACCCAAATGCCATTGCATAGCACACCTGACAAAGATTCGGAATAAGCTCTGCTCCGCTGCCGTTGATAAGATTTACGATATGTCCCACGCCAAATGTGACACTTGAAACAATAATTGCCGCCTTTAAATCGTCTTTGTACATAGCCTTGAACAGGAAGCCGCGGAAAATTATTTCTTCAAGGAAACCAACGCAAACCATACTGCATACGTAGAATATTGTTTCATTGACAGACATATTCAGCTTTACACCAAACCAGAGATTTGTCGAGCAAATAAATATTAACGGGATGTAGTAAAAATATTTTGAAGCCCTTTCTTTTGGTTTGCAGAGACCGTATTTATCCAAAAGTCTGTTGTTTTTGATCCAGACCATTACCACTGCACTTAATAATATGTGAAAAAGCATTGTTACAAGCTTGGTGTCCACAACAGAATCAGTAATACTTGTGCCGACCACATATAAAATTATCCACGATATTGCAAATGCAATTTCACTTTTTTCATATAACTTCGTCATTTTATCCCCCTCCTTCAATTTATTATATCACACATCAATACAAAAAGACAGAGGCTTTTGCCCCTGTCTTTTATTCTTTTTCAATTACTGAACCGGCGTTGTCCAATACTGCTGATTATAAATATCTGTGAAGAGATATGTAAGATTTGCATTTTCTTCATCGACATAAACATCACTTATCATAAGCTCACCGTCAACGATAAGCTGTTCACCCAGCATGTAGCTGTCGAGATATTCACCATCGTAGCTGTAATAGTCACATACGAAGTCGATAACATCACCGTCAGCTACAGCATCCATTGTCTTTGCCACAGTTGCTGTTTCGCCATTCTTATAAACTCGTCTTACACCAACAACTTCGCCGTATTCATTTTCATCTGTAAATTCGACAACGAGCTCAGCGCGGTCGCCGTTATAAAGAACAGGAATATATCCTGTGATACTGTAATCATCACCGCTGCTTACTGTGGATTCATGGTAATATGCCACAGGCTGTTCATTTACAGCAATCCATGTGATTTCGGTCGGTGCAAGAAGATTGCCATACTCATCAATTTCAAATACATTGTCTGTGCCGAGGTCGATATAGCCTTCGCCATCGTCGTAGAACATATTTGCATGAAGTGATTGCACAAGCTCCCATTGTTCTTCAGGAAGTGTGATAGCCCCGTTTTCCCACTGAAGGAGACTGCCGTCAAAGGAATTATCTGTGAGATATTCTGCCATTTCATCATCGCCAAGCGCTCTGCCTGAAAGGAAGTTTGTATTGCCGCCTGTAAGGCCTGCAACAGAGCTTACATTTCCGCCGAGGAATGAGCCGAGAAGCTGACCAATCATATCAGAGCTGCCTGCCGAGCCGCCTGCTGTACCGAGCATTTCAAAGAGAGATGGAAGCGGAGAAGCCGTACCGCCGCTTGCCGCCTGACCGGATACCTCCATGCTTGCGAAAGCCTTGATACAGCGTACATATTCTTCGTCCATACCGATAAGCTCATAAGTATCAACAGCTTCATCAACCATAGATGCCTTACGCAATGGGAAGTAAATAGACAGACCGTAGGAGTTTGTCATATTGGAAGATGTGCGGTTATATTTTACTGTACTGAGCAATGCCTTTGCAAGCGCATCGCCTTCTTCTGTGTTCATATTTTTTGCAAGATGAACAAGGTCAACCTGGTCGATTCTGCTGGAAGATCCAAATTCACGCGAGCCGCTTCTTGCCTTGGAAACCTGAGCATACTGTTCATTCTTGATAAGCTCGTATGTATTTTGGGAGAAATCGCCGAGAACTGCAGGGATAGTTGCTTCTGCCTCTGCAAGGTCTACGATAGACAGAGTTGTCGACTGACCTTTGCACTTCTGATTGCAGGTCTCAACAAAACCATCAATGATATTCTTGCCGATTTCGATTGTGGACATAGATGTATTTTCAGAAAGCTTTGTGAGCCAATCTGTATAATACCAGCCGATGCCTGGCTCAGTTTCTTCGCTGGCGATCATATAGTCGGCATGCTTTGTAAGCATAAGCGCATTTTCTGTTGTTGCCATAAGGCAGGCATCAAAGCCGACAAAATCAAACTTGACGCCGCCTGCTGTGAGAGCCTTATCAATTCCCGCAAGGCTCATAGAGCCGCTCGATGCAAACTTTTCATCATAGCCGAAGCCGCTTACAGAGCCTCCGCCGTGATCCCAGAAAATGAGAGCATTGCGGTTTGCAGGATAATTCTTCTTGCACCACTTGATGAAGGAAGAAAGTGTGTCAGGATTTGTCATGGATTTATTGCCCATATCCTTTTCAAGGCACACCATTCCATCGTCTCTCACCTGCCAGATCTGATTTGTCTTGCTGCTCAGAACATCATTCTGCCAGCGGTTACAGCCGCCTGTGTAGACTATGAGATTTACTTTATCGGAAATATCTGCGTTAATCATTTCCTGCAAATCAGATGTCGCCATCTTACTGCGTGATTCAAGGTCTGTACCGCAAAGATAGACCATAAGTGTCACTTCATCTTTGCCCTTGCCCTTTATAGTTGTATATTTATCACGGGCATTTTTCGCAACCGATGTATCGAGCGAGCTTGTGTTGTCCTCGTTATCCCAGCCTGTGGAAACATTACCGCCGCTGAGAGTGCCGAAAAGGGACGAAAGATCGATCGTCGGAAGCTGTGCGGCAGTTGTCTGCGGGGCCACCGTTGTATGCTGGACCTGCTGTGTCGGAATTGTTGCTTCAACATCTCCTCCGCCTAAAAGCAGGCTGCCAAGTCCGCCGCCACCGCCGAGAAGAGCTACGAGAAGAAGAATGATAATCTTTGACATTCCTCCGCGTGTTGTCCTTGTGGCTCTTCCTCCCGAAGGCTGGCTTCCTGCAGGCACTCTGTCCTGCGTTCCTACAGGACCTGTGCCAAGGCCTTCGCCTCGTCTTTTGATATCCTTGCCCTGGCCTGTAATATTCTTTTTACGACCTGTCGGTCTGATTGGTGCCATATTATACCCCCTGTCTGTTATATCATATTTAATTATAACATATTTTTACGCTTAATCAACCAAAATCAACGAAAAAAATGGCAGAAACCAACGATTTCTGCCATTTCAATATGTACTTAAAATTACTTGTCGAGAACTTCAACCTGAATAGCCTTTACAGCTTCTTCCATCATAAGAATTTCTTCAGGAGAAAGCTTGATGTCTACGCACTTTGCATTGTCTGCTACATTTTCAGGCTTACGCATGCCAACGAGAAGGCTCATTCTGTCATACTGTGTAAGTGCCCATGCTTCAACAAGCTGTGCAAAGCTGCAGTTATGCTGCTTGCACATTGGCTCCCAGATCTGGAATGCCTTGCGGAGGCCTTCCTTATAGCTTTCGCCAACCCATGGAAGTCTTGCGCGGATATCTGTCTTCTTGAATTCCTTATCCATAAATGAAGGAGATGTGAGGAAGCCTTCTTCAAGCACACCGTA
>SVKW01000106.1 GCA_015068285.1 Oscillospiraceae bacterium
GTCGCTTGATAATATTCAGATGATGAGCGATGGTGCGCTTGTTTCCAACAGAAGAAGAAGCTAAAATAATAAAAATGCAGGCATTTGCCTGCATTTTGTTTTGGTTATGAAAAAGGCTTGATACCACATGGGATCAAGCCTTAATTTTTTATAAAATTATAATGCCTTGAAAGCCTTAACTGCGGCAGGAACATCAGGAGCATTGAATACAGAAGAACCTGCAACAAGGATGTCACAGCCTGCTTCAATAACCTCAGGAGCATTTTTGAGATTTATGCCGCCGTCAATTTCGATTTCACAATTAAGACCGAGTTCGTTGATTTTTTCCTTGAGAACCTTGATCTTAGGAATGGAATTCGGCATAAAGCTCTGTCCGCCGAAACCTGGTTCTACAGACATAACAAGTACCATATCGAGAAGGTGAAGATATGGGAAAACTGCTTCAGGAGGAGTGTTTGGCTTTATTGTAAGACCTGTCTTTTTGCCTGCAGCCTTGATTTCCTTAAGAACAGCTTCAATATCACATTCAACTTCAACATGGAAGTTTACGAGGTCTGCACCGGCTTTAATGAATGCAGGAACATATTTATCTGGGTCTGTGATCATAAGATGTACATCGAGGAAGCCGTCTGTAGCCTTTCTGAGGGATGTAACAACAGGAACACCGATAGAGATATTTGGAACAAAATGTCCGTCCATAACGTCTACATGAATCCAGTCTGCACCAGCATCAGTAATAATTTTTACATCTCTTTCGAGATTAGCAAAGTCAGCGGAAAGAATAGATGGAGATAATTTAGCCATAATTTGTCACCTCTAAGCAAAAATCAGTTCAAGTAAGAATACCATTGCCGGAATATAGGCGACCGACATTACACAAGTGAATGCGAGAGCCTGAGCAACAGCCTTGTCGTTAGCTTTATATGTACTTGCGAGCAGGACAGCCTGATTCATAACAGGCATGGAGCCTACTGTAACAAAAACTTTAGAAAGGTTCCCCGGAACCTTGAAAAGTATACATACAAGAATAATTGTAAGCGGAGAAAGAATAAATCTTCCCAGAATAGCAAGTGAATTTGTACGAGAAAGCTTGAATGCGCCCTTGCCCATATCACAGAGAAGATATGCAATGAGCACCATAGAAATTGGAGTTACGTTTCCGCCGAGATAATTGAATGCGCTTGTAAGGAATGAAGGAAGGGGAATACCGGCGAGATTTATAACACTGCCGGTAAGAAATGCCAAAAGCGGAGGGGAGAAAATCTGTTTGATTTTCTGTCCGAATGTAACCGTTGCGGCGCCGCCGTCAGCAGCGATTCCCGGAACGATAAGGCTCCAGAAACAAAGAGTGTTGGATATAAAGCATGCTGTGACAAACGGAATCGTTGAGTCGCCGTAAATTGCTGTAGTAACAGGGAGACCTATAAAGATAGTGTTTGATACAGCAAATATTGCAATAAAAATACCGCGCTGATTTTCAGGTATCTTGAAAAGGCGGGAACAAACCCATGCCATAAGATAGTTGGCAAACTGAGCTGCAAATGGAATTAAAAGCATAAAGCCCATTTCATTGATAAAATCCCATGTTACATTCTTGATAGCATTGCTGAAAAGAAGGGCAGGAACACAGAATTTCATCAGAAACTTAGAAAGGAAATTGTATATTTCCTGATTCATAAGTTTTTTTGCAACGATAACACCAATGCCTATCATTGTGACAATGGTGAAAATACCGTTAAACGCATTTATGATTTCCATAAATTTTCCTCTTTATTTTTTGATTTTGTCCCAATAAGCTTTTGCAGCCTGCTCGGTTTTATTGTTGCCGTATTCATAATATGATACAGACTTAAGCTCATCAGGGAGATATTGCTGAGTTATATAATTATTAGGGAAATTATGCGGATATTGATAGGTGAGACCTCTGCCGAGCTTTGAGGCACCGCTGTAATGGGCATCCTGAAGGTGAGGCGGAGGAGAGTATACTTTTCCGTGGGACACATCGCTCATAGCCTGTCCGATTGCCGAAGAAGCAGTATTGGACTTTGGAGCAGTGGCAAGCATAATTGTAGCATTGGCAAGAGGAAGCTGAGCTTCGGGCAAGCCCAACTGCAACGCAGAGTCAACACAGGCTTTTGTAATAACAGCCGCCATCGGATAAGCAAGCCCAATGTCCTCATTAGCTATACAAAGCAAACGTCTGGCAGGAGAGAGAATATCGCCTGCAGAAAGAAGCCTTGCAAGATAGTAAATAGCGGCATCAGGGTCAGAGCCGCGAACAGACTTATGGAATGCGGAAAGCAAGTCGTAATGGACATCACCATCACGGTCATATCTGTTTGAAGAGCGCTGGGCAACAGATTTGGCATCTTCAAGAGTGATTTTAGTGCCGCCTGAAAGGGAAAGATACAATAATTCAACAGAATTGATTGCTTTTCGCACATCACCGCCGCATGAAACAGCAATGTGATCGATAACGCCATCTTCAATCGAAAGTGAAATATTGTCATCCTCTTCGATTTGTTTTATAACACGTTCAATTGCAAGTGAGATGTCTTCTTTTTCAACAGGCTTGAACTCAAATACTGTGCTTCGACTAAGAATAGCATTGAACACATAAAAGTATGGATTCTCCGTAGTTGATGCAATAAGAGTAATTTTACCGCTTTCAATAAACTCAAGAAGAGACTGTTGCTGTTTCTTATTAAAATACTGAATTTCATCCAGGTAAAGAAGAACACCATTAGGCGCCATAAAAGTATCAAGGGATGAGATAATGTCCTTAATATCACTTATGGAGGCGTTTGTTGCATTGAGTTTATGGAGCGTGCGATTTGTGCTGTTGGCGATAATCTGGGCGACTGTTGTTTTGCCGGTGCCTGATGGCCCATAGAATATCATATTCGGGATATTACCGCTGGAACATATCCGACTGAGAACACCATTCTTGCCGAGAATGTGTCGTTGCCCCACCACATTTTCAAGTGTAGTGGGGCGGTATTTATCTGCAAATGGTCTGTACATTAGCCGAGATAAGCTGTAAGAAGCTTATATGTGTTCTTAAGGCCTTCGACATGGCTTCTTTCGTAGCCGTGGGAAGCATAAACACCAGGACCGATAAGACCGTGGCGAATATCGTGACCAGCCTTGAGAGTTACGTTTACATCGGAGCCGTAGAACTGGTAAATATCTACAGCATAGTCGATACCATTGTCCTTAGCTGCCTTGACGAGATCAGTTGTGAGATCATAGTTGTAAGGGCCGCCGCCATCCTTAGCGCAGATGGAAACCTGCTTTTCTGTGCAGTTAAGACCATTACCAACACAGCCCATATCAACGGAAATCATATCCTTAACATCAGCTGGGATACCTGCTGCACCGCCGTGACCAACTTCTTCGTAAACTGTGAAGTTGATGTAGATCTTTCTTGTTGGCTTGAAGTCGCCATCCTTGATAGCCTTTGCCATTGTGAGAAGAACAGCAGCAGAAGCCTTGTCGTCAAGGAAGCGGCTCTTGATATAGCCCTTGCTTGTAACTGTGTAACGTGGATTTACAGCGATAAAGTCGCCATTGTCGATGCCGAGAGCCTTTGTTTCAGCTGCAGAATGAACATCTTCGTCGAGAAGAACTTCGATATTGCCGTCAAAGGAGCGAGGAGCATTAACATCCTTGTTAACATGTGTGGAAGCATTTTCAACCTGAAGTGTGCCTTCGTATGTGCCGTTGAAACGTGTGATAACTGTAACTGTTTCAGTTTCAGTATTGTTTGGATTAAGACCGCCTACATTGATAACTCTGAGAGCACCATTGGACTTAACTGTCTTAACAACCGCGCCAAGTGTATCACAGTGAGCTGCAAGCATAATGGCATTGCCTTCGCCGCCGATATCACATACAACACCACCCTTGTGGAGTGTAGTTGGAGCATAGCCCATAGATGTGAGTTCGTCTACAAGATATTTCTGAACTTCCTTAGTGTAGCCTGTTGGGCTTGGTATATTGATGAGATTTTCAAGCTGAGTCATCATATACTGCTTAAGATTTTCTTTCATTATAAACTTCCTCCAAGAAAAATTAGTATGGTAACATTATATCATATTATTGAATAAAATACAACTTTTTTATAAAAGTCTTGTAATGCCTAAGGCGAATAAAATGATTGAAGAAATATATGGTATTTTTGATTTCAATTTTTGCGATAAAACGGAATGTGAGAGCTTGTATCCGGAATATGAGAGTATAAAATGGAATATACCAAGCAGGATGGGACAAAGGAATAAGGAATATCCCTCAACCGCAAGTGCAAAAGCCGCTGTTGAAGCATCTATAGCTACGCCAAATCCACCTATAAAAGCTGCTGTAAAGTTGTTTGACATTACACGATTTTCTGGAGAAAATGCAGATATAAATGATAAGGTGAAAAATATAAAGGCGCATAAAAGACTGCATTGGGCTTCTGATATGGTGCCGAACAGCAGGTCTCCTATAAACATTGCAACAGAGCTGAGAATATATGCGATTATTCCTATCAGAATAAATATGCTGATCCTGATTTTGCATTTTGCTATTCCCAGGGCATATCCCAGACAAAATCCATCTAAGCTTACACTTAAAATTGTTATTAAAGATATTATTGAAAACAAAAAATCACCCCTTTTTATTCTATGAAAAAGAGGTGATTTTGGTTTAAAGACGATTTACACTTTTACCGAATTCAATCATTGCAGCATATGCTTCGTGGATATCGTCACTCTTAAATGAAGACTTCTCCATAGGGCACATATCTGTCTTTGTTCTGTTATCGATACGAGGGACAATAGAATGCTGGCTGTGTTTAATGCCATATTTATCAAGAATTTCAATTCCCGGCTGGCTTATAACATGACAATATATTTCTTTTATACCACAAAGAATATATACGATTGCAGCCGCACGCCCAATTATTTTATCAGCAACAATGGCATCTTTCATATCTTCGGGATGCTCGTTATAAAGTTTGATAACAGGGTAGACACCCGTACCCATAACAGCGTGAAGAACTTTGTTATCTTTAACTACAACTGCCGAGTATCCGCCATCAATGAGAGTCTTTTTTGCAAGCTCTATCATATTTTGTCCTTTCTGTTTGACATTTATATCCAAATAAGGTACAATTAGTTTATAACAATAGCAAGGAGCTTTGCAGGTTTGTCGGATTTGTTGATGATACTATGGGATTCACCGATGCCCGTAAAGGTAACATCGCCGGTGTAAAGTATATCTTCTTTACCGTTATCTGTGCAGCAAAGTTCGCCCTCGAGGAGATAATAGATTTCAACATCCTTTTCGTGAGTGTGAAGACCGATAGATGAACCAGGCTCAATAGTGAGAAGATTACATACGCGGCACTTGCCGTGAGTTTCTTCCGGCTCAAGGAGATAGTTTGTTCCTACATTTCCTTTGCCGCCTGCAAGACCGGAACGCATAAGATAACGGATTTCAGATGACCTTTTAATCATAATAGATTCTCCTTTTATTTTTGTTTAACATAATTATATAATTTTTTTCATATAAAATCAAGGAGGCACACTATGTTTAATGAAAAAACTCATGCATTTATCGTAGCAAGCTACTATAAGCAGCTTACAGAACAGCTTGGCAAGGAAAGAGGCGAGGCTATATTCATTAAAGCTTCGCAGAAATATGCTGAACAGCGCGGTGCGCGTATGGCTCTTCGTGCAATGAGAGATGGTTATCCGCTGGATTATGCAAGCTATTTTGCATACGGAGAATGGTATCCTACAATTCCTTCTGAATCAAAGAATGTGGGGGAAAACAACGAAAAGAGAAATAATATCTTCAAGTGTGCCTGGGCTGAAACATTCAAGGAAATGGGACTTCAGGACTGTGGTAAGGTATATTGCTATCAGATTGATGCAGGTATCGTAAGAGGATTTAATCCAGATCTCAAGTTCAAGACACATTGCAATCTCAGTGACAGCGACTACTGTGACCTTCAGTTTATTGGGTCTGACCTTACAAAGACAGTTCCTGCTCCTGCAGACGGAAAGAAGGACTGGGTTTACCATTGTGCTCATACTATGAGAGCTTATGGTGATGTTTGCCATGCAATTCTTGGAAATCCGAAGGTATACGGTGAAGTTCACGAAGACTTCCAGAAAAAGTTCGGAGATGAAATGCTCATTCAGCTTATCGAAGCTATGCAGCAGGATTTCACAAAGATTTAAACCTGTAAATATCGATGGTGTAAAGAATATTGACTTTACATAATAAAATCGTAAATACACATTAAAAAAGGCTGACTAATTAAAGTCAGCCTTTTGTGTTTTATTGAATTAGAAATCAATTTCCTGGCAAACTGCAGCAGCAAGGAGCTTTGCAGCATTTTCAACGTCGGAGATAGCAACCATTTCCTGTGGAGAATGGATATATCTTGTTGGAACGCTGATACAGCCGGCGATAACGCCGCCGCGTGTCTTCTGAATAGCTGCTGTGTCTGTGCCGCCTGCGAGAAGAATTTCATTCTGATAAGGAATATCGTTAGCCTTAGCAGCCTTGCGGAGGAATTCAACTGCCTTAGGATGGCAGATAACAGATGCGTCCTTGATCTTAACTGTTGGACCCTTGCCGAGAGCAACTACCATTGGAACGCTGATTGCTGGTGTATCGCCAACAGGGCAAACATCAAGAGCAATACCGAGATCCGGATCAATGTGGTATGCAGATGTAATTGCGCCTCTGAGACCAACTTCTTCCTGTGTGGAGAATACATAGTAGAGATCGTTCACAGGTTCAACATCCTTGAGCTGTTCCATAGCAAGAATGAGGGAAACACAGCAGATAAGGTCGTCGCAGTATGGGGAAACAAGGTGATCGTTGAAAATAACCTTTGTTTCTGTATCGAATACAGCAACCATACCGATGTCAACGAGCTTTTCAGCTTCTTCCTTGGACTTGGCGCCGATGTCGATGAACATATTAGACATTGCAACAGCATTTCTTGCTGCGGAAGCGAGATCAGCCTTGCCTTCGATCTGCATAATACCCTTAACGCCGTTTTCAAAGCGAACAGGTGTTGCAACCATATTTACTGCGGAGATACCGCCGATATTTGTTACACGGATAAAGCCCTTGTCATC
>SVKW01000107.1 GCA_015068285.1 Oscillospiraceae bacterium
TTTTACCGTGATATCATGGGTTTTGAAATTGCCAGAGACCAGAAAACCTGCATGGTTTTCAAAATGTGCGAAGGCGGCTATTTAGGCTTCTGTCAGCACATGGAAAAGGTGGCAAATCCCCAGTCTGTCATGATATCTGTACTGACAGATGATGTGGACGGTGTTTCTGCACACCTTGAAAAGAATGGCTATGAGGCGTGGAAAAAGCCGAATGTCTACGAAAAGTTCAACATTTATCAGGCTTTCCATACAGACCCCAACGGCTATACTCTGGAAATCATGAAATTCTTGTAAAAATAAACAAATAAAGACCATCCGTTTTGGATGGTCTTTTTGTATGCCAAAAGATCCTTCGATGCACTAAGGATGACAGTAGGAACAGATGTAAACATCTGCCCGCGGGAGGGCGCAGAGACCCTCCCTTACATCCCCTGCTTGCCTCCCCTGCGCAAGGGGAGGGGTTGTAAATCTCTACTTCAGATTTTCAACCATTCTCACAGCGATAAGCAGAGCCTGTTCGCGTGTCGCCTGGGCATATCCGATGGCGATTTCTGCATCGGTCGTTGCCTTTGGCATGAACTTGCCTTCGCTGCCCTGAATTATCTTGTTCGCCGCCATGAAGTATACGCTGTCCTTTGCCCAGCCGGAGATGTTTGCATCGTCCGAGAATGGGGCAGGCTTTGTGTATTCGAGGACGAATTCGCCGTCCTTCGCCATTGTCCAGCCGTTCATGGATGTCTTTTTGTATACACGAGTCAGCATTGTTGCAGCCTGCTCACGGTTTAATAAATCGTTTGGCGAGAAGGTTGTGCCGTCGCCTGTACCTGTTGTAATGCCGATTTCGTAAGCCTTGAGAACTTCCTTGTCTGTTGTGTCCTTGAATGGATTTTCAACTGTAGGATCCTTTGCCTTTACACCTGCGATGGCTTCGTATGTCTTTACAGACACAGCCGCAAACTCAGCGCGTGTGATAGGCTTTGTCAAATCCTGCCCGATAAGGGAATCAGGGATAAGGCCTAATTCTTCAGCTTTTTCCAATTCTGCAACAGCCCATTCGGATGCGGTTGCGCCAGTGAGTGTAACCGGAACGCTCATAACAAGATTGTCCTCAGTTAAATTATAAAGTGTGTTGTAAAGTCGCAGTTCAAACTGACCATTGATGTTAGGTGCATGCACAGCAATCTGCCCTGCGCCTGCCTTTACGTGCACATAGTCATCATCTGCCGCTTCGTGGACATTGTGTTTTGCATTCGACTTGAAAATGCCGACAAAGGCAGATGCGTTTTCCATCTCTTCTGTGATACCGCTGTAGTTCACCATAATGTCTGAATTTGCTGTATGTTCAGTCTGCGCAACAGAGATATTGCCTGTCTTTACATTGCCTACTGTAAACGGAACACTAAGAACATAGTATTCTCCGTAGCAATAAGCACTCCAATAGAAGCGAATTTCATAATTGCCGTCTGTGGTAGGCGCCGTAAAATAGAGAGGACTGTCATAATTGATTTCGGCAGACTCATAATCTGTGTAGGTGTTGTCGATGTAATCACCGTGTTCGGAACCTGCGGCGCACATCACAAGAGTTCCCCATAGGACACCAGATACTTCTTCATATCTGCCGTCAACACCGCTCCAACCATAATATATCTTTTCGCCCTGTTTATAATTGGCTTTGTCGATAGTGACTGTGACACCCTGCGCCGTTGCGGAAGGCCCCGCCGCCAATGCCGTCATAGGCAGCAGAGACAGCATCATAACTAGAGCTAATAATAACGATAATATGCGTTTCTTCATAGTCTTACCTTCTTTCTTTTTATATTTTATTTCAAGGCGGTATGCCTTGTGATTTTATTTAATAGACGGGCTACGCCCTACACCCCTCCGTCATCCTTTGGATGACATCTCCCCTTAACAAGGGGAGGCAGGAAAGGGTGGAAAGGCATTGCACCTTAGGTTTGATTTAATAGACGGGCTGCGCCCTCACCCCTCCGTCATCCTTTGGATGACACCTCCCCTTAACAAGGGGAGGCAGGAAAGGGGGCGAAGGCATTGCGCCTTAGGTTTATTTAATAGACAGGCTGCGCCCTACACCCCTCCGTCACGCTACGCGTGCCACCTCCCCTTAACAAGGGGAGGCAGGAAAGGGGGCGAAGGCATCGTGCCTTGGATTTGATTTAATAGACGGGCCGCGCCCTACACCCCTCCGTCACGCTACGCGTGCCACCTCCCCTTAACAAGAGGAGGCAGAAATAAGATTTTGCAAAAAGGGGTGGGAAGATTCTTCGCGGTTGCTCAGAATGACAGATAGATTTAACATTATTTTAGTAAAAATATTTACTAAAGTCAATAGTAAATATGTTTACTTTGGTATGCTTTACATATAAATATATATGTATAAGGAGGTGTTAAATGGAGCATTATGTCCAGTTCATCCGCGCTCTGCGTGAGGATCGCGACCTCACGCAGAAGACAGTTGCGGATATACTCGGCACCTCTCAGACGATGTACGCCCGTTATGAGCGGGGCGCCAACGAGCTACCGGTGCGCCATCTCATAACTCTGTGCAAATTTTATGGGGTCTCGGCTGACGAAGTGCTTGGTATCAAAAAGAAACATTGATATGTTTCGCCGATTTCTGCAATGCAACGGGGGATCCGCCCCCTGCATTGCAGATTTCGGTTTTAGAACTTTTTGAACATTCCCATAAGGTTTCCGAAAGGATTATCTTGCTTTTCAGGCTTTACATAATTGAAGCCGCCTGTCGGCTCACGCTGGGCGAAGCAGATTGTCGGATAGTCGGAGTCGCCGTCAAAGCAGTGCTCCACGTCGACATTCCAGCATTTATCGCCAATCATTTTATAGAGCTGACCTTCGGACGGATACTGACCTGCAGGTCTGAAACCATTTTCGATAAGAACCTGCTTATACTGCATAACAGCCTGCTGAGCTGCCGCCGCATTGCCTTTAAAGCTTGCGCCGAAGGTCATATATTCACTGTAATCTTCAATATTATAATCGCAGCCGCCCTGTGTCCAGACAGGGAACGGAGCTAATTTTTCGCTCCACTGAGCCATTACAGCCTCATCCTTTGCCTTTTTTGCATTTTCCTCTGCTATCGCCACAGGAAGCTTTGTGCCGCAGTCCTGGCAGAACTTTGTGCCGATGGCATTCTGCTTGCCGCATTCAGGGCAGACAGCTTCTTCCGCCATTGTTTTTTCAGGCAGCTTTGCGCCGCACGACTGACAGAACTTCATTTCAATCCCTGCAGGCTGACCGCATTCAGGGCATATTTTTACATTCTTGCTCATTTCTGTGGCATAATTCTGCGCCGCTCTTTCGAGATTTGCAAATGCGCCCTCAAGACCGCTCTTTGCAACCTTTGCTTCGTTGCTGTTTGCCGCATTGTCAAGGCGCTGGGCGGCTTTGTTTGCATATTCGGTCGCCTTAGGCTCGACAGCCTTTGTGACCGCCTGGCTTACAGCCTTACCTATACCTTCGCTGATGCCTCTGCTGATAGCTCTTTTCAAGAAACTCATAATCGTCCTCCTTTATTTATTCTTACATTCTGCGCATATTCCCTCACCGCTGTCAAAGCAATCGTCGCATACAAAGCGGTGGCATTTTTCGCATTGATTGAAATGAACGGCAAGAAGCTGAACCGACGATGCTTTTATGCGGTTGAAAACCATCTGGCTCAGCCTGCCGGCTCTTCCGTGTCTGCACCTGTCAAGTTTCCTTGCGTCGCGGAAGGAAAGCGGTATTCTTCCGCCGTAATTTTTTCGGCCGCAAATCGGACATCCGGCGTAGAAGCGCAAGCTTTCAAAATCCACGTCAACATTTTCATAGAAATGTCTCATCAAAAAGCACCTCCGTTCTTTAGTAAATATTTTTATTATTTTTTATTGAAATAGCCTCTCCGCTGTGTTATAATTGGTTAGTAAACTTTTTTAGACAATCTTCTTAACTCGAGGCTGAAGTCTTTGTTTATCTGTATTTTATCGTTTTTTTCTTAAAATTCATATCCCTAATCAGGGGGGTTTTTGCCTCCCCCACCACTTTTTCGGGGGATTTTACCGATTTTTGATAAAGAATTGTGCAATAAGTTTGTTTTTAGGAGAGTATCCACATGAATAATTTTATTCTCAGCGAAAATGAAAAAAAGAGGCAGTCTATGCCTTTTTCCCGGCTCATCTGCTTTGCCATGTTCACTTTCTGGCAGATGGGTTTTATATATTTCATGGGTCCGTCGCTGACCATTGACGGACGCACTCCGCTGCCTGTTTCGATGGACAATATCACTGTCCTCATCGCCATCAGCTATGTGCTGTCCATTATATGTATGTCGTTCATTCCTCGTAAGGTGGTAATATTTGAAAGGCTTTTGTGTGCTCTTTCGCTCGTTACGGCTCTGGCGTTTTTCCTGCCTCTGCCTGATGACATTATGCGTATCGTGATATATTCCCACGTTTTCTTCTGCTGCTTTATGATAGGCTTTGAGACCTTTATTATGGTCAATTTTCTCAAGGAAGAAAGTGTCATTCTCCACCTTACTCTTGCATACGGCGTTGCGCTTGTGCTTATCTCGATAGTGCAGAATGACTTTATTCCAATCTCCTTCCCGCTGTTCCGCTTTGCGACGGTCGTTGCTGTCGGAATGCTTCTTTATTTCTGCATGAAATTGCCGTCTGCCATAGATAATTACCCTCGGTATGTACGCAAGTCAGATAACTTTACACCGCCCAGAAAACTTATATCCGGCGTAGTTATTTTTTCGTTTATCAGCGCTCTTATGGCTGTTTCCGGCCCTTCGATTTCAGGCGAAATAAAAAACGGCGTTTTCGTTACATATCTGGTCGATGCGCTCGTCAGCCTGCTGGTATATATGCTGTATAAGAAGAAAGATATACATCCTTTCCGTTCAATTCCGATATGCATTGCTCTCGGCGCTTTCGGCTTTCTTCTTATGTATACCTCAACCCTTCTGCCTGCGCTGAAATATGTGGCCTGCGCCCTCATCGGCTGCGGTATGATGCCCTGCCAGTTAATTCCGCTGGTTTCGCTCATGCTTATGAAGGTATACCCTTCCCGATGGATATCTCCTTCGATAATCGGTCTTGCCCTTGTTGCTGTGCTTGTGCAGAGCAGTATGGTGGAGTTTTTCAGAAATATGCCCAATATGCTCTTTCTGGCATACAGCGTCATAATGGTGGCATTCATTCTGATTTATCTCCAGCTTGAGCCTCTTCTTATGTTTGCTTTCCGCAAGAGAATCGAAGACAGCGACTGCTCCTCTGCCGAAATTATCGGCGCTGAGCCGATCTCTGAGGCAGAACAGCTTGTTTCCGAAGCATCTGAAACTGCCGAAGCTGACGGCAAGCCTGAAAATCCGCTTATGCGCCTTTCCAGGCGCGAAATGGACGTTGTCAACCTTATCTGCTACGGTTATTCCAACAATGATATTGCAAAAATGCTCTTTATTTCCGAGCATACAGTCAAGGATCACAATAAGAATATCTACAAAAAACTTGATGTTCACAGCCGTTTTGAGCTGACAGCTCTTGTGAACCGCATACGGGAAAATGAAGATAAATAAAATAAAAGCAGTAAGCGCAAAACTTACTGCTTTTATTATTTAATTAAGCTTCGGAAGCTGAATATCGTCGATTTTCCACGCTTTTTCTTCTTTTGTCATGGAGATTTCCATTGTGCCGTTCAGGTCCTCATCATATTCAAACGAGAGAATGGCAACGGCATTGTTTTCACCCTTCATAATGTCAACAACATCCCACTTTGTCTGCTGAAGCTTTTCCTTGAGGACTGTTATATCATCCTTCATATCGAGCAGACCGACAATGGCATTTACGATTTTATTCTCAGCAAAGGCATTTATATTGTCGAGAGTTGTCTGGGCATCGGCTGTAAGATGGGGACGGAGCCCCTCTGCCCCGCTTTCGCTCATATCCCTGAAGATATTCATAAGGGCATATTCGGGCGACTGTGTAAAATTAAACCACATAATGCCGCCGACAATGGCAACAATAAGCACTGCCGCCGCTGAAATTATCCATACCTTTTTCATCTGTTCATCCCCTTTCGATATTATTTATATTGTAGCATATTTCATTGCGAAAGAAAAGGGCGGCAAGTATTTCCTGCCGCCTTATATTTTCTGTATTGCAGAGCAAAGCTCTTATCCATATATCACGCAGTTTTACTGCGCCCATCCTTTTCCGTTTCCTGCGATTTAAGAACCTTTTTAAACTGAATTGTGAAAAGAACGGCAGTGAATGTCACAGCTATTATGTCAGCAACCGGCTCTGCCGCATACACGCCCATCGTTTTATCCGATATAAGCTGAGGCATAATATAAATAAGCGGCAGAAGCAGTACAAACTTACGGACTATGGCAACAATGATGGAGCAAGGTGCGTTGCCGATAGATACAAATGTCATCTGGCAGGCAATCTGAATACCGAATATGCACATCACGCCGCAGTAAATGCGAAGCGCCGCAGCTGTAAACTCGATAAGAGCGCTGTCAGGAGTGAATATTCCTGCAAATATTTTCGGGAATACCATAATAGCTGCCCAGATTACGCATGAATAAGTAAGGCAGGATATCAGCAGAAGTTTAAAGGTCTTCTTTACCCGCTCTGTGTTTTTTGCGCCGTAGTTGTAGCTTAAAATCGGCTGTGCGCCCTGTGCAATACCCTGCATCGGCAGCATTGCAAACTGCATTACGCTTGTGAGAATGGTCATTGCGCCGACTGCAATGTCTCCGCCGTATTTAAGAAGCGAGGAATTGAAGCAGACGGAAATCACGCTTTCGCTGCTCTGCATAATAAATGTCGCCGCACCGAGGGCAATGCATGGAAAAACAAGCTTTGGATTTATGCGAAGGTTGCCCTTTCTGAGTTTAAGATAAGTTTTCTTTCCGCAAAGGAATGAAATCACCCAGATGCACGAAACAGCCTGTGAAAGAACGGTTGCAAGAGCCGCGCCCTTTACGCCCATGCCTAAGCCGAAAATGAATATCGGGTCGAGAATAATGTTGCA
>SVKW01000108.1 GCA_015068285.1 Oscillospiraceae bacterium
TATCCACAGCGTGTGTGTAACTATTTCGCAGAATCTGAGCGGCACCTATAATGCGGCTGTTCAGGGCACACAGATTGCCAAGGAAGAAAACGGGGAAATCAAGGCTGAGGTTGCCGACAGCTTCCTCACTTCAGGCGGCATGGTGCTTATGATTATGAAGCTGCGCCAGTGGATAAAGGAAGGTCTGCCTTACGAGGAAATCGTTGAAAATGTGAGAGCATACCAGAAAACTATATGCGCCCGTTTTGTATTGCAGGATTTGGGCAATCTTGTCAAGGCAGGGCGAATGAGTAAAGTCGCAGGCGTTTTTGCTTCGGCGCTGTCACTCTGCCCTGTGTGCGGCGACAATGGCAACGGACAGATAGTTGTGCTTGAAAAGGTGAGAGGCGCAAAGCAGGCCCTTTCACATCTTGTGGACACTGTGGCTGAAAAGGTGAAAAACGAAGGCAAATTCCCTGTCGTAATCTCTCATGTGGACAATGAGGAGCAGGCAAATCTTATTAAAAATATGCTTTTCGAGCGTTACGGACTTGATGATGTAATGATTCTTCCTGCCCGTGGGCTTGTGGCATTCTATGCGGCTTATAAAGGCATCGTAATGTGTTTTTAGTTTTGCGTCCATCAAATAAAGCAAAAGCGTGTACTTTCGGTACACGCTTTTTGATGTTATGCGGGTGGGCATGGAAACCCGCCCCTACGGAATTGATATGTTACTGTCGCATCAGCCTGAGTGATGATTCTGCAACGGGCACAAGGCAGGTTACCATGCAGAAAACAGGAGCGAGGAAGCTCGGCTTGTAGATGTAAAAATATACGAAAACTGCAACGTAAATTGCCGAAAGTGCGAAAAGGGTGAGGTTTTTTGCGGTGAATCTGCCTTTCATAAGCTTGCGAAGAGCTGTAAGCAGGGTGATGCAGACGAAAAACAGCGGTATCCAGAGAAAAAGAGATACCATCATGTCGAAAATACCTAAAAATAATCTTGTCATAACAATACTTCCTTTCTTTTTGTATGGTGTAATCGAGTTTTCGGAAAGATCCTTCACATCCGTTCAGGATGACATTGTATTTAAGGGCTTTCCTTTACTGTGTCTTTATAATACCATACCAAGTGTCCGTAAAAACGGACTGTGAAAAAGTTTTCCTTTTACCCTTGAAAAAATCGTCAAAAAATTATATTATATAGTTGTATGATGCTATGGCAGATTTGGGGTCTGACCATCATCATTTTTATCATTCAGAAATTTCAGCCGCGTGGCATTTCCGCCCCTGATGTGCCTTTCTTCACGGTTTTTGTCAAGAACCGCCTTCACTTCCGTGTACAGTGAGGGGTTTATAAGCCGTAACCTGTATGACACATCTTTATGGACGGTCGATTTGGAAAGTCCGAATTCTTTCGCCGCGGCTCTCACAGTCGAGCCGGTATCCCTTATGTATTCCCCTAAGGTTACCGCTCGTTCTTCGGGCAGACCGATCATATACTCTATCCTCCGTTCGTTTTGTATATGTCTATGCTGCTCCGACCCTGAATAATACAAAGAAAAGGAGAAGTCCTGATGAAATTCGTAAATGATAATTTCTGCAAAGAAGTACTCCAGCGCCTTGTGCGAATCAATTCCTGCCAGCCTGTCGGCAATGAAAAGGAAGTTGTCGATGCAATTCTTGCATATTTCCCAAAGGATATCGAAAAGGAAGTAATTGACCATAAAAACGGCAGACAGAGCCTTATCATCAAAATCAACGGCAGGAAAAACGAAGGCGGCGTGGCTTTTGTCGGTCATACCGACACAGTCGCCTATGGCGATATGGCACGCTGGACATTTGCTCCTCTTGAAGCTCAGGAGCATAACGGCTATATCTATGGCCGCGGCACTGCCGATATGAAGAGCGGCGACACCGCTATGATTGCCACAGCTCTTGAAATCCTCGAAACAGGCAAGACTCCTGAGGAGCCGATTTATTTCTGCTTCACAGCCGACGAAGAGGTCGGCGGATTGGGCGCGCTCGCTCTTGCCGATGCAAAATGCCTTGAAACTGTCCGTGAGTATTTTATCGCTGAGCCGACAAATGAGGACATCGGTCTTTGCGAAAAGGGCGCACTCTGGCTTCGCATAAAGACAACAGGCCTTTTATCCCACGGCTCCCGTCCTGAGGTCGGCGTAAATGCAGTTGAAAAGACGATGGAGTTTTACGAAAGATTTAAACAGCTTGTGGACAGAAGTCTTGTTGACAAGTATCTTGGCTCCACAACTATGGCGATAACAAAGTTTAACGGCGGCGTTATGACAAATGTAATTCCTGCCTATGCCGAAATGGAAATTGATATGCGTACCCTTACAAATATCGACCACGAAAAGGTAATCGCCGATGCAAAGACACTTGCACAGACTATGGCTGACGAAAAGAAGGGACTTTCCTTTGAAATCGAAGTTATAAACAACCGTCCTGCAGTTGCAACTGACGAAAATCATCCGTTCATCGAGCGTGTTGCAGGTATATGCCGTGACAACGATTTCAAGGTAAACAAGAAAGGCTTGTTCTTCTATACAGATGCATCCCAGATCATCCCTAAGTGTAAGGCTCCGTTTACAATCATGGGCCCTGGTGATGACCTGATGGCGCATCAGACAGACGAAAGGGTCGAAATCTCCTCCATGACACGCATGGCAAAGGTCTATTTCGATTATCTGATGAAATATTATATGTAAAATAAAAAATCCCATCCGAAAAGGATGGGATTTTTTTGCATAAAAATAACGCTGCCGCTTTTAGAAAGGAGGTGAGGTTGGGAGTGGTGATGAAAGCGGCAGCGTTATGGGGGCGGCTGCTATGAAAAGAAAGAAAGGAAGGAGGACAGCCGCCCGTTATAAGGGGAATGAGTGTGTAAAATTAGATATTGAGGAAGCAGAATTCTTCCTTAGTGTCAAGGTTAAGAATGAATTCCTTGAGAAGTTCCTTTGCGCCGTTAAGTTCGTCGAGGTCGATAACTTCAACCGGGGAGTGTGCATATCTGGATGGGACAGAGATAACGCCCGATGGGATACCTGCCTGACCGAATGCGCCTGCGTCTGTGCCGATACCAGGGAAAATTTCCATCTGGTACTTGATGCCTGCGTTTTCAGCGCACTTTACAAGCTTGTTTCTTACAGGAACGCTTGCGATAAGGCTGAAGTCCATGATCTTGATGCCGACACCCTTGCCGAGGAAGAGAGTTCTGTCCATAACATTTTCAAGTGTATCGCTGACAGCAGTTGTGTCAACTGCGAGAGCAACATCAGGCTTTACTGCTTCGACAGCTACCTTTGCGCCTCTGAGACCGACTTCTTCCATTGTGGAGAATACGAAGTAAACATCGCCCTTGACCTTTGTGAAGTCTGTTTCCATAAGAGCCTTGATGAGAACTGCGCAGCCTGCCTTATCGTCAAAAGCCTTGCCCATCAGCTTGTTCATGCCAAATTCTTCAACTTCTGTAGCGTAAGTTACATAGTCGCCCGGAGCGATGCCCATTGCATAAACATCGTCGGCAGAGTTTGCGCCACAGTCGATGTAGAGCTCAACGCCGCGTCTTACCTTGTTAGGGTCGTCGTACTTTCTCATGTGAGCGGAGATATTGCCGATAACACCGCGGAGAAGCTTGCCGCTCTTGGTGCGGATTGTAACTCTCTGGCTCTTGAGTGTTCTGTCGTCGTGGCCGCCGAGGAATTCAAACTTGAGAAGTCCGTTTGGCTCGACCTTCTTGATAATGAAGCCGACTTCGTCAACATGAGCCGAAACCATCATCTTAGGACCAGGGAATGCGCCCTTTTTATGAGCGATAACATTGCCGATGCCGTCGACGATAACATCGTCAGCGTATGGCTTTACAAATTCATAAATATATCTGATAGCGTCGTGTTCAAAACCGCATGGGCTTGGACGGGATGTAAGCTGCTTGAGTAATTCGACCATAATTGCCTCCGTGTTTGAAATAATTTTATATTTACTTACATTATATAATATTTTAACGATAATTGCAATATTTTTTAAAGTATGATAGAATAATTTTAATGAGAAATACAGCTTTCCCCTTGAGGGTAGTGAAACGGCGACCGCGGTGTTGAATGACAGCCCAGTGGGCTGTCAGACCCGCGGCGTGACCGAGCCGCAGCGAGACAGGGGGAACGCATCGGCGGTGGATGAGGTGTAGACCGCAGGTCGTTTATTTAACTGCTGATTAACGCAGGAGATTCTTCACTCCGTTCAAAATGACAATATAATCTGTATAATATATAAACCAGAAAGGAAAATTACCATGAAAAAGGCTCTTATCGTTGTTGACTACCAGAATGATTTTGTAAACGGCGCTCTTGGTTTTGAAGGCGCAGAAAAGCTTGACAACATCATCTGCGCTAAAATCGAAAAGTACCGCAAGGAAGGCGGTCACATCATTTTCACATTCGACACTCATGAAGAAAATTATCTCAACACAATGGAAGGCAAGCATCTTCCTGTTGAGCATTGCATCAAGGGCTCTGAGGGCCATAAGCTCTACGGCAAGGTTGCAAAGATGGTCGATTTCGACAGCTATATTTTCGACAAGCCAACATTCGGCAGCCTTGAGCTGGCAGTTTTCCTCAAGGCGGAAGGCTATGACGTTGTCGAGCTTTGCGGTCTTGTTTCCTCCATCTGCGTGCTTTCAAATGCAGTTATGGCGAAGGCTGCTCTGCCTGAAAGCGAAATCATTGTCGACAGCACAGCAACAGACAGCTTCGACAAGGAAATGAATATCAAGACCTTCGATATCCTCAAAAATTTGCATATTACTGTATTGTAATTTACCTTTGCGGGCGGGCATGGAAAACCGCCCTTACGAATATTCTATAAAAACTAATTATTTATGGGAGGGTCTCTGTGCCCTCCCGTTATCTTAATGATAAAGGAAACCCACCATGAAAATTCTCGTATTTAACGGCAGTCCCAAGGGGGCAAACAGCGTAACTCTCCAGACTGTCCGCTATCTTGCAAAAAAATTTCCTGAGCATATATTTGAGGCTATCCATGTCGGTCAGCGCATCAAGGCTTTTGAAAAGGATTTCACAGGTATGGCTGAAAAAATTGCCGAAGCAGACATTATCCTTTTCTCCTATCCTGTCTATACATTTATAGCTCCGTCCCAGCTCCACCGTTTCATCGAGCTTCTCAAGGAGAATAATATTTCCCTTGAAGGTAAGTATGTAACTCAGATAACAACATCCAAGCATTTCTATGATGTAACTGCCCACAAGTACATCGAAGAAAATGTATATGATTTAAAGGGCAAGTTCATCAAAGGACTTTCTGCCGATATGGAAGACCTTCTCAGCGAAAAAGGACAGAATGAGGCTGTGTCTTTCTGGAAGTATGTCATGTACTGCGTGGAAAATGATTTCTATGAAAATATTCCACAGCCTTATACTCCGCACAATAATATATATAAGGCGACAACATATCAGCAGAATCACGCCAGGGTCTATGATGTTGTTATCGTAGCCGATTACGGCGAAGAGGATGAAAACCTTAAAAATATGATCGCCGACTTCCGCAATATCTTCCCTTATGAAACCCGCGTTGTCAACATCCGCGAATATCCGTTCATCGGTGGCTGTCTCGGCTGTTTTAACTGCGCTTCTGATGGCAAGTGCATCTATGTGGATGGTTTTGACACATTCCTTCGCGAGAAGATCCAGACTGCCGATTCGATTATCTATGCCTTTAATGTGAAGGATCACTCGATGGGCGCCCGTTTCAAGCTTTACGATGACAGACAGTTCTGCAACGGTCACCGCACGGTGACAATGGGTATGCCGATAGGCTATATTATTGCCGGCGATTATTCAAAGGAAAATAATCTTAAAACTATCGTCGAAGCTCGTGCCGATGTGGGTCATACACCGATAGCTCATGTGGCAACAGACGAAGGTGAAACTTTAAAAGAGCTTGAAAAGCTTTCGGCGAAACTGTCTTACGCCCTTGAAAATAAGCTTGCCCTGCCGCAGACATTCTATGGCGTGGGCGGTATGAAGATTTTCCGCGACCTTATTTATATAATGAGAGGTCTGATGAAGGCCGACCACGAATTCTATAAGGAAAAGGGAATCTACGATTTTCCACAGAAGCAGAAGGGCAAGATGCTTTTCATGCAGGTCGTCGGCGCGATGGCGAATAATCCTAAGCTTCAGAAGAAGATGAAGGGCAAGATGACAGAAGGTATGCTGATGCCGTATAATAAGATCATCGAAAAAGAAGAAAAGAAGAATAAGAAGTAAATATGTGGATAAAATAAGAGAGGGCGCAAGTCCTCTCTTTTGTGTATATAAAACTTTGTAGGGGCGGGTCTCAGTGCCCGCCCGCAATATTCTCCCATTGTTCCACAGGCGTACCCATCTCTTGCCTCCCTTGCGAGGGGAGGTGGCACACGAATGTGTGACGGAGGGGTAGTCGACAAACTTGCTGGTATAAATAAACTAATCTCTTTTTCCACAGCACACCCCACCTCTTGCCTCCCTTGTGTAAAGGGAGGGGGACCGCGATAAGCGGTGGAGGGATTGTAAATAGACTAAGAAGTATGAATAATCGTTCGCTTTTTCCACAGGCAGCCCCCCATTCTTGCCTCCCCTTGTGAGGGGAGGTGGCACACAAATGTGTGACGGAGGGGTAGTCGACAAACTTGCTGATATAAATAATCTTACCCTTTTTTCCACAGCCTGTTGAAAAAAGTTTAAAAAGCCTATTGACAAATCAAAACAGTTGTGATAGTATATAAAAGCTGTCGCAGAAAACGAAGCGAAATCAAAAAAGTTTAAAAAACCTATTGACAAACTGAGTTTTATGTGATAATATATAAAAGCTGTCGGCGATGAGGCGATGGAAGATACTGGGAAGACAACTGGAAGAAACTTGAAAAAGTTCTGGAAAAAAGTTGAAAAAAGGTATTGACAAAGCGGAGCTGATATGATACAATATACAAGCTGTCGCGAGAGACGGTGCTGAAAAAAGAGTT
>SVKW01000109.1 GCA_015068285.1 Oscillospiraceae bacterium
TAAAACCTCCTGTCAATTTTACAATTAAGATGAATAAGGCGCCATAGCCAAGTGGTAAGGCAGAAGTCTGCAAAACTTTTACGCCCCAGTTCAAATCTGGGTGGCGCCTCCAAAAATCCCCGTACGAAAGTATGGGGATTTTTACTTATTACCTCTTCATTTTTCACTCTTCACTTGCGTTATTAAACTTGCAGGGGATTTTTGGAAAGTAATAAGTAAAAGTGAATAGTGAAAAAGTCCCGGCACCCATTCGGGTGCCTTTTTCTTTATCTGCCCCAATCTCCTGCACCATACTATTGCATTGTCTGCGTAAATCATGTATAATTAAATTATAATATAGCAGGAGGTGTAGTATGAAACGAAAGCTATTCTGCGAAATTTCGCCTCTTACATATAAAATATCCGAGATGAAGTGCCGTGCGGTGAGAAATATTTCTGATGTTGGGCATGATTTTGCAAAAACAAAGGGCGAAAAACTGCCCGAAATGTGCTATGCCCACAAATCGCTGATACGCCGTAAGCTTGGAAATGTCGATATGACTTTGCAGGAAAACAAGGCTGTCAATCTTGCTATAGCCTGCTCAAAAATAAACGGCATACTTATTTGTCCGGGTGAAGAATTTTCATTCTGGCGGCTTGTCGGCCTGCCGAAAGAAAAGGATGGTTACAAGCGCGGTCTTGTCATATCTCGCGGAAAGGTGAGTGACGGCATTGGCGGCGGTCTTTGTCAGCTTTCCAATCTCATACATTGGATGGTGCTTCATTCGCCCCTTGAGATAACCGAACAGCACCACCATGATGCTCTCGACCTGTTTCCTGACCATGACAGACAGGTGCCTTTCGGGGTGGGAACATCTATAATGTATAATTATATTGATTATCGTTTCAAAAACAATACAAAAAACACATTTCGCCTTGGGGTTAAAGTCGGGGAGGAATATCTTTTCGGCTCGCTCACCTGTGACAGAGAACTCAGGCTTAAATATGATATAGTGTGCGAAAATGAATATTTCACAAGAGAAAGTGATGGAATATATCGTAATAATGAGATTTATCGCAATATTATAGATGTGAGAACAGGAAATATCATCAGGCGTGAGCTGATAAGAAAAAACCATGCCAGAATACAGTATGACGAAAAATATGTGGCAGACAGGATAACAGATTAAAGGACGGCTTGCCGTCCTTTTTGCTTGCAATCTGTCAGCAAATCATATATAATCAAGTTATAACAAACTGAACTGAGAAAGGATGTACTCTATGGTAAATATCGACAATGAAAAATGCATAGGCTGTGGTTTGTGCGTCAGCGACTGTATCGCTGAGAACATTATTATCAAAGACGGAAAGGCTCAGCCAGCAGGCCCTTGCTTCCAGTGCGGTCACTGTGTGGCGGTTTGTCCGATGAACGCTGTGACTATCGATGACTATGACATGGCTGATGTGGAAGAATTGGACGAAAAGAAATTCGGCTTTGATATTGATAACCTTATGCATACAATCAAACAGCGCCGCAGTATCCGCCAGTTTGAAGACAAGAAAATCGAGAAGGAAAAGCTCGAAAAAATCGTGCAGGCAGGCCGCTATACTGCAACAGGCTCCAACACCCAGAATTGCCGCTTTGTTGTTGTGCAGGACGGCATGGACGAGCTGAAGAAGATGATATGGGACTACATCGACAATGGCGAAGATATTCCTGAGGAAAGACGTGCCGCCTATAAGAGAATCGGCGACAAGCGCGAAAGAGGCATAGATTATCTTTTCCGCAACGCTCCTGCCGTCATTTATGTTTGCTCGCCAAGCGCAGTAAATGCCGCTCTTGCAGCGCAGAATATCGAGCTTGCCGCTGTTGCACAGGGCCTCGGCGTTATGTATAACGGCTATCTTGTGGGCGCGACAAATATGAATGAAGAAGCACGCAAGTGGCTCGACATTGAAGACAAGCCTGCGGCTGTTTCAATGATTATCGGCTATCCGAGCGTAAAATATCAGCGCAGCGCACCTCGTAAAGAGGCCGACGTCCGCTGGAGATAAAGTTTTCAACCTCATAGCCTTCACCTTGAGGGGAAGGGGGACCGCTTGCGGTGGATGAGGTGTAGCCGAATGGCGGCGTTTATCCAATATGATATAATTACAAGTAACAAAATCAATAGGGGGATAATGTATGAAGCAACGCATTTTGTCTGCTTTTATGGCAATGGTACTTGTTGTTTCGACAGCAATTCCGGGTTTTTCAGCGGATATAAAGGTCAATGGGTTTGATGATGTTGACGAAACAAACTGGGCTTATGAAAATATCATGAAATGTGTCGAAAAGGGCGCAATCAATGGCACAAGAAATCCTGATGAAAACGGCATAGGCAGTTTTTCTCCGAAAGACAAGGTGACAATGGGCACATTTATGGCGGTTTTAGCCCGTCTTGTATGCCCTGAAAAGATAACAGGCTCGCCAAAAACAGGTGAAAGCTGGTCAGCGCCGTATTACAGAGCTCTTTATAATGCAAAAGTTCTTACTTCGGCAACAACAGGGGGAAAGTATTTCAAAATAGCTCGTCTTGACGATGAAATTGACAGAGAGGCGATGGCTTATCTTCTTGTAAAGTGCGCCGAATATATGGGAGAGACTCTTCCGATAGACGAATATGCCAAGGAAAGCATAGTTGACTACAGCGATGTATATGAGTTTTATTTTGAAGACACAATACTTCGTGCCTATTCAAATGGACTTATCACAGGCTATGACAACGACCGCTTTGGTCCGAAAGATAGTATGACACGTGAGCAGATGGCAACAGTTGTATGCCGCCTTATGAAGTATGCGCCTCGCCCTCAGGTCGATTTCAAGGCAAAGGTGGATGCATATAATGCGGTGAAGGATTATTTCTATAAAAGTGGTATGTTGAAAAGAGAAGTACAGATTGAACTTGCAAAAATGGCCTTGCAGAATACGTACCTTTACAAAAACAGCAAGGGTGAACTCTGCATAAAAGTCGATGCCTTCAATATTCCTCATGTGGTTGCTGATGCAGGATGGAGAGTTGGCATAGGAGTATGGCCTTTCTATAAAAATAATCCTGATATGTTTATGACAGTCGAGGATAATATGGGGACAATAGGTATGGGTGTAAGTGCTGAAGGTGTTGTATATGAGCCGGGGGCTTACAGAAATGATGAAACAGATACCCCTGTAAAAATATCCGATGTAGGATGGGTTTCCCTGTATGTCACAGTTTATCATACACCTTATGTCAAGGAGTATGACAAAAGTGATTCCGCGATGGCATTCCGTACAACTTCTCAGGACCAGACACAGGTTATAGGCAGCTATGAAAATCACGCTGGTTCTAAACCAGAAGTAATAACTATGGATTTATCTCATATCTACAAAGATTTAGGCCTTAAGTAAACAACAAAGCCTCCTCTTACACAGGGGAGGCTTTGTTTTGTCTGCATAACACTACCCCTTGACAAATGTCTTCTTTTATTATACAATATATAACGCATAAACACGACGACCAAAAGAAGTAGCATTATGAATCCTTTCCAGAGAGTCTGCGGCCGGTGAAAGCAGATAAAGGAGCTTTTGTGAAATACATTTGCGAGTGGCGTTTCAGAACGGATTTATCCCATTAAGAACCGACAGGTGCGCCTGTTACAGCGCAGAGTGTTAATTGACACTCACAAAGGCTATAGGTGTGAGCCTATGGCGAATTAAGGTGGTATCACGATTTTATCGTCCTTATGCTTGAGCATAAGGACTTTATTTATTTCAGGAGGAAAATATGAAATTATATGAAGAACTTCAGGCAAGAGGCCTGATTGCACAGGTTACTAACGAAGAAGAAATCCGTGAAATGATCAACAACGGTAAGGCTACATTCTACATCGGCTTTGACTGTACAGCAGACAGCCTCACAGCTGGCCACTTCATGGCTCTTACACTTATGAAGCGCCTTCAGATGGCTGGCAACAAGCCAATCGCTCTCATCGGTGGCGGCACAACGATGATCGGCGACCCTTCCGGCAGAACTGATATGCGTCAGATGCTCACAAAGGAAGACATCGACCACAACGCAGAATGCTTCAAGCGCCAGATGGAACGCTTCATCGAATTCGGCGAAGGCAAGGCAAAGATGGTAAACAACGCTGACTGGCTCCTTAACCTCAACTATGTTGAGCTTCTGAGAGAAGTCGGTGCTTGCTTCTCTGTAAACAATATGCTCAGAGCAGACTGCTACAAGCAGAGAATGGAAAAGGGTCTCTCCTTCCTTGAATTCAACTACATGATCATGCAGAGCTACGACTTCTACTACATGTTCCAGCACATGGATTGCAATATGCAGTTTGGCGGCAACGACCAGTGGTCCAATATGCTTGGCGGTACAGAGCTCATCCGCAAGAAGCTGGGCAAGGATGCACACTGCATGACAATCACACTCCTCACAGACTCCCAGGGCAAGAAGATGGGTAAGACAGCAGGCAACGCTGTATGGCTCGACCCTAAGAAGACAAGCCCATACGACTTCTTCCAGTACTGGAGAAATGTTGACGATGCTGACGTTATGAAGTGCATCCGTATGCTCACATTCCTCCCGCTCGAACAGATTGAAGAAATGGATAAGTGGGAAGGCAGCCAGCTCAATAAGGCTAAGGAAATCCTCGCTTACGAGCTTACAAATATGGTTCACGGCGAAGAAGAAGCTCAGAAGGCACTTGACGCTGCAAAGGCTCTCTTTGCAAAGGGCGGCGCTTCCGCAAATGTTCCAACTGTTGAAATCGAAGTGAACGGCGAAATCGGCATCCTCGATATCCTCGTTGCAACAAAGCAGTGCTCCTCCCGTGGTGATGCACGCCGCAATGTTGACCAGGGCGGTGTTTCGGTAAACGATGTTAAGGTTGAATCCTCCAATAAGATGTTCACAAAGGAAGAAATCGCACAGGGCGACTTCATCGTAAAGAAGGGCAAGAAGTCCTTTGTTAAGATTATTGTAAAATAATGGAAAACCAATACACAGCTTTAGCCCGTTTCTACGATATGCTCAACGATGAGGTAGCGTACGAAAAGTGGGCGGATTATCTGGAAAAGCTCATTAAAAAATACGCAAAAAGCACGGATATAGTGCTGGAGCTGGCTTGCGGGACAGGTACACTCTCCCGCATTTTAGCCTCCCGCGGCTATGATATGATCTCGGTCGACAACTCCCCTGAGATGCTTAATATCGCTCAGGAGAAGTGCGCCGATATGGAGAATAAGCCGCTGTTTCTGTGCCAGAATATGTGTGAGCTCGATTTATACGGCACTATTGATATAGCACTCTGCTGCCTCGACAGCGTAAATTACCTCACATATATGAATGACGTCAAGGCTATGATGGCAGGCGTGTCCCTTTTTATGAATCCGGGCGGCGTATTTATATTTGATATCAAAACGACAGGCGAGTTTGCCCGTCTCAAAGGCGTGTCCAACGCATTGAGTGAAGATGACGGCTTCTATTTCTGGCAGTATGACTTCGATAAGAAGACAGGGCTGTGTCAGCACAATATCGAGCTGTTTACACAGGGTGAAAACGGCTATGAGCGCCATCAGGAGGTTCATTTCCAGCGTGGCTATTCTTTTGAGCAGATTGAAAAAATGCTTCAGAAAGCTGGATTTGAGCTTGTGGGACGCTTTAAGGAGCTCTCCATGAAAAAGGCTGAAAACGAAGAAGGCCGCGTATTCTACGTGGCAAGAAAGGTATAATTTATGGCAGATACATTGATCCGTGGTCTTTCCAAAGACGGCTTTATCAAGGTCGTAGGCGTAAGCACCACTGAACTTACAGAAAGAGCGAGAAATATTCATATGACTCTGCCTCTCGGCACAGCTGCTCTCGGCAGAACACTTGCGGCAGCTTCCATGATGGGCAGCCAGATCAAGAATGACCTCGGCTCTGTTACAATCCGCATCAACGGCGGCGGTCCTCTCGGCTCTGTCATCGCGGTTTCCGATAACAACGGCAATGTCCGCGGCTATGTGCAGGACGGCTCTGTCGACCTTCCGCTCAAGCCAAACGGCAAGCTTGACGTTTCGGCAGGCGTCGGCACAAATGGTCTTCTGAGCGTTATCCGCGACAACGGCAAGGACCTTCCTTTCACAGGTCAGATCGAGCTTATTTCGGGCGAAATTGCTGAAGACATTGCGGCTTACTATGTGCAGAGTGAGCAGATTCCAACAGTGTGCGCTCTCGGCGTGCTTGTTGACAGAGACCAGAGTGTAAAGCAGGCAGGCGGATTTATTCTTCAGCTTATGCCTAACGCACCTGAACCATATATAGACATTCTCGAAGACAGAATCATTCAGATGAAGGGCATCACAAACGAGCTTGAAAAGCATGGCACTATCGAAAAGGTCATCGAAGAGCTTATGTGGGGCTTTGATTTTGAAGTGCTCGAAAAGCACGAAATCAAGTATGAATGCAAGTGCTCAAGAGAAAAGGTTGAAAAGGCTTTCATCAGCATGGGCAGAGAAGAGCTTATGAAGCTTATGGAAGACGACAAGCCTATTGAAGCTACATGTAACTTCTGCGATGTCATTTATAAGTTCACAAATGAAGACATCGAAGAACTTTTGAAAAAAATCTAAAATAAGTATTGACATTTCATCTCGGGTGTGGTATTATATACAAGCACTCGAGATGAGATAGCTTCAAAAAGCAGTTGAAAAAAAGTTCTTGACAAAAGTGCTAAAGTATGATATACTGAATAAGCACTCGAAAGAGAGCGAAAAAGTTTGAAAAGAATAAAAAAGTTCTTGACAAACGGAAAAAGATATGCTATAATGAAAAAGCTGTTGTGAGAGCAACAGTGAGAAATGGAAGCATAGCTCAGCTGGGAGAGCATCTGCCTTACAAGCAGAGGGTCACAGGTTCGATCCCTGTTGTTTCCACCAAAACGTGGCCGTGTAGTTCAGTTGGTTAGAACGCTAGCCTGT
>SVKW01000110.1 GCA_015068285.1 Oscillospiraceae bacterium
TAAGGATCTTGTCATCAAGGTCCCACGCGGCACACTTATCAAGGACAGCGCAACAGGCGCTCTCATGTGCGATATGTCGAGCACAGAGCGTTTCATCGCAGCCAAGGGCGGCAGAGGCGGCTGGGGCAATGCCCATTTTGCAACTCCTACAAGACAGGCTCCTCGTTTTGCAAAGCCTGGCCTTGAAGGCGACGAAAGAGAAATCCTTCTCGAGCTCAAACTTATTGCTGACGTAGGTCTTATCGGCTTCCCTAATGTGGGCAAGTCCACACTGCTCTCGATGATTTCCAAGTCGAGACCAAAGATCGCAAACTATCACTTTACAACTCTCACACCAAATCTCGGTGTTGTTTTCGTCGACGCAGGTCAGTCTTTCGTCTGCGCTGACATTCCGGGTCTTATCGAAGGCGCATCCGAAGGCGTAGGTCTCGGTCACTACTTCCTCCGCCATGTTGAAAGATGCCGACTTCTCGTCCATCTTGTCGACGTTTCCGGCTCGGAAGGCAGAGACCCTGTTGACGATATGATGATCATTAACCGTGAGCTTGAAAAGTACAGCCCAGAGCTGGCAAAGCGCCCGCAGATCATCGTCTGCAATAAGACAGATATTCTTGAAGAAGGCAGCGATAACCTTGACAGAGTCAAGGTTGCGGCAGAGCAGATGGGCTTTATGTGCCTTGAAATGTCTGCGGCAACAAACACAGGCACACGCGAGCTTATTTATAAGGTGTGGGATGAGCTGCAGAAGCTCGACCCAATCCCGGACTTTGAAGCAGACTTCGTATTCGAGGAAGAAGAGCTTCCTGAGGAACGCGATATCCAGATCGAAGTCGAAGACGGTATCTATTACATCCGCGGTACATGGATCGAAAAGGTCGTCGGCTCGACAAACTTCGGCGATTACGAATCGAGAATGTACTTTGAAAGAACACTCCGCAAGGCGGGCGTTTTCGATATGCTTGAAAGAGAAGGCATCCAGGAAAAAGACACAGTCGACGCCTGTGGCCTCCAGTTCGAGTATATTTACTAAAAATATAGATGAGGGCGGAATTTTTCCGTCCTTTATTGTTATATGTAAATATAGGGAAACTATTGTAAAAAAGCAATTATTGATATATAATGAGTATATAGTATTAACATTTTGTGAAAGGACACACAATAATGTCAGACACACCTATAAAGTATAACGATCATTCCATACTTTCGGCATTTAAAGACCATTATATAGTACCTGATTATCAGAGAGAATATGTTTGGGATGATGGACAAGTAGAGCAGTTGCTGAACGATTTGTTTGAAGCATATAATTCTGATAACCAAAAGACATATTTTCTGGGGACTATCGTAACCTATAACTCGGGAAGCTGTTTTGAACTTATAGATGGGCAACAGCGACTTACGACTTTCTTTATTATGCTTTGTGCTATAAAAGAAATGTATGGTAAAAATGGAGTACCAACAAAAATAATCGAAGATTTGATTTATAGTCCTGTTATGAACAGTGATGGCGATACGATCAATAGCTATCACCTGCAGCTTCAGTATGAGGATGCAGAAAATTACCTTGAAACTATAGAGAAAAGTGCAGAACGACCAAGTAACCTTACACAATCGGGCGAGAGAATGTTTGATGCTTTGAAAAATATTCAAACATCTTTGAATGAAAAGTTTACTGATTTTTCTGAATTGAAAAAATTTGTTTACTTTTTGCTTAACAAAACAAGTTTTATTCGCATAGAGACTCATGATATTACAGACGCTTTGAAAATATTTGAAACAATAAATCAAAGAGGCAAGGGACTCGACCCTATGGATTTATTGAAAAATATGGTGTTTCGTCAGGTTGATAGAAAAAAGTTCAAAGAACTTAATATGAATTGGAGAGCTATAACTCGTGAACTTGAAAAAATTGATGAAAAGCCTCTTAGATTTTTGCGTTATTTTATAATGGCGAATTATGATACATCAGACGAAAAAGATGAAATACTTCGTGAGGATCAGATTTATACATGGCTGAGCAAAAACAACGCTCAATGTCATTATGTTGAGGAACCATTTAAGTTTGTACAAAAAATGAATGATAATGTGGAGATGTATGTCAAATATAGAATGCCAACTGATAATGATAACGGCAATATACATCTGAAAAATATCCCTATGTTGGCTGGTAAAGCTTATAAACTTCATCTTATGCTTATGCTTGCAGCTTCAAATATGAACGGAGAAGCACTTGTAAAGTTTAAGTATATACTTGAATCAGCGGTTTATTATGCAGTTATTAACAGAATCGCTACTAATGTAACTGAAAAGACATTTGCATCCTGGTGTAAATACGTTCGCAATGTAAAAACTGTTGATGAGTTAGACACTTTTGTAAAAGATAAGATTGTTACAACAATAAATGAATGGAAACGAGATAATGAATCTAATTTCATGAGACTTGGGCTTAACAGTATGCAACAATATCGAGTAAAATTTATACTTGCAAAAATTACAGCTTATGTCCATGCATTAAGAAGTAGTGAAACATCGGTAGGAGAATTGGCAGAATACACAAAAAGCACAGTGGAGATAGAGCACATTATGCCAAAGGGTTGCCAAGATAAAACGACTTATGGAATTGGTGAAGATGAGTTCAATATATACATAAATAGATTGGGCAATCTTACTTTGCTGGAAAACACCCTTAATAAATCAATTAAAGACAGCTTGTACAGTGAAAAAGTCAAAGCATATAAACAGTCGAAGTTTTATCTTACATCATCTTTGCCGGAACTTGTAAATCATGGGAAAGATACTGCAATAAACAGGACAAATAAACTTCTCAGGTCGTGGAGCAATTGGAATAAGAATGCTATTGATGAACGTCAAAAAATGTTGTATGAATTGAGTGAAATAATTTGGAGCATCAAATAAAATTGTAATAAGAGCAGATATAGTTTTAAAATTGTATTCATTTACTATCTCTTGACATCCTGTTCAAAATATTGTATAATCATTTCAACATATTATTTCAAGGAGACACAGCACAAATATGGACGGCGACAGTACAGGGTCTATGAACCCTTACGCGGCAAATAAAATAGAGTTTATTCAGGCAGATCTCTTGCAGTACGCACAGAGGTTTGCCTTTTTGTGTTTTGAAAAAAGACGAATGTAGCATAATTCAGCATTTGTTATGCCATGCCTCCCTTGCCTGAAGGCACCGCCCGCAGGCGGCGTACATGCGAGCAACCGCCAAAGGCGGCTCTTAGCGAGTCGGAGAGGGGGACCGCGTTAGCGGTGGAGAGATATACTTTACTAAATCTCCAATCACATCATTCAAAACACATCACAATTATCCAAACGGAGGAAATATGTTAATCTGGCAACTGGTCTTGCAGGCCATACTCATAGCAATCAACGCATTCTTCGCTTCGGCGGAAATCGCCGTCGTTTCGGTAAACGACGCAAAACTGGAAAAAATGGCAGAAGATGGTGACAAGCGAGCTAAAAAGCTTGTAAAGCTCACATCTCAGCCGACAAAGTTCCTGTCGACAATTCAGGTGGCAATCACGCTGGCAGGCTTCCTCGGCTCGGCTTTTGCTGCCGAAAACTTCTCGGACAGCCTTGTTGGCTGGGTGCTCAGCATGGGCGTAAACATCCCTGCGGCAACTCTTGATTCCATCGCAGTTATACTTATCACACTTATTTTGTCCTTCCTGACTATCGTTCTTGGCGAGCTTGTTCCTAAACGCCTTGCAATGAAAAATCCTGAAGGCATGGCTCTTGCAATCGCAGGAATAATCTCTCTCTGCGCAAAGCTCTTTTCTCCTATTGTATTCGTTCTCAATGCTTCGACAAACGGCATTCTCCGCATTTTCGGCATTGACCCTAACGAACAGGAAGAGGAGGTCAGCGAGGAAGAAATCCGCATGATGGTCGATGTGGGCGAGGAAAAGGGCACTATCGACGCCCGGGAAAAGGAAATCATCAACAACCTGTTTGAATTTGACGACCTTGCTATCGGCGATTTCGTAACTCACAGAACAGACCTTACCCTGCTGTGGACAGAGGATTCCCCTCTTGTATGGGAGAATATCATTCTTGAAACACGCCACTCTCTCTATCCTGTATGCGGCGAAAGCGTGGACGATATCATTGGTATCCTCAATATCAAGGATTTCTTCGCTATCAAGGCAGATGAGCGTTCGCAGGATAATATCATAAAAAAGGCTGTAAAGCCTGCCTTCTTCGTCCCTGAAAACATGAAGGCAGACGTGCTTTTCAAGCAGATGAAGACACGCAGACACCGCTTTGCCATCGTTCTCGATGAATACGGCGGAGTTCTCGGCGCTGTAACTCTCTATGACCTGCTTGAGCAGATTGTGGGTGACTTTGATGTCGAAGGCATTGAAGAAGAGCCGGAAGGCATCAAGGAAATCGGCGAAAATCAGTGGCTCGTTACAGGCAATCTTTCCCTCGAGGAAATCGAGGAAGCTATCGACGGCAACCTGCCGACAGAGGAATATGACACTCTCGGCGGTCTTGTCTTTGAACAGAAGGGATTCATTCCTGAGGACGGCACACAGTTTGAGATCGAGACCGAATGGCTGTACATAAAGGTTCTCGAAATCGAAAATCACAGACTGGAAAAGGCTGTAATTTCCAAGATCATCACAGAGGAAGAAACAGACGACGAATAGTAAACCCCTGACAACACAGGCGTTTGTAAAAATACCGATATGCCGGGGAAGGTTTAGACTTTCTCCGGCTTTTTCATAAGGAGGAAATATGAGCAAGAATATTATAAATGTGGCGCGCGGCATTGAAAAAGCCGATTTAGTGCTGAAAAACGGCACAGTTCTCAATGTTTTTACCGAGGAATTCATTAAGGCTGACGTTGCGATAGTCGGAAATATGATAGCCGGCATCGGCGAGTATTATGGTGAAAGGGAAATCGACTGCAGGGGCAAATATATCGTTCCCGGCTTTATCGACTCCCATATCCATATCGAATCCTCTATGGTTTCTCCCCTTGAGCTCACCAAATATATCGTAAAAAAGGGTACAACAACGATAGTTGCCGACCCTCACGAAATAGTCAATGTCTGCGGTGCACGCGGCATGGATTATATGCTGGACTCGACAGAAAATACCCCTGTCAATGTCATTATGATGGTGCCGTCCTCCGTACCTGCCACAGATATGGAAACAAACGGCGCAGGCAAGTTCCTTGCAGAAGATATCCGCCCTTATCTCAGCCATCCGAGAGTTGGCGGTCTTGGCGAGATGATGCGCTTTGTCGATGTGCTTTACGGACATGAGGAAACTATGGAGAAGATGAATGCCTTCTCTGATTATATCATCGACGGCCACGCTCCAGGCATTACAGGCAAGGATGTGCAGGCGTACAAAGCGGCGGGAATTGCCAACGACCACGAGTGCGCCACCGCCGCGGAAGCTGTTGAAAAGCTGAGAGCAGGCTTCCACATTCTCGTCAGAGAGGGCAGCGGTGCGAAAAACCTCGAACAGCTTATCGGCGGCTTGCTTGAGGCCGGTATGCCTCTTGACAGATGCCTTTTCTGCTGTGACGACCGTCATCTTGAAGATATTGAAGCCGAAGGCCACATGGATTTGTGCATCCGCAAGGCAATAAAGCTTGGTGTTCCTGCGGCAAAGGCATACAAAATCGCATCCTATAATGCGGCACAGCTCTATAAGCTGAATAAATCGGGCGCTGTGGGCGCAGGCTATCTTGCCGACCTTGCCATTGTGGATAATCTTGAAAATGCCGAGGTTTCAATGGTGATAAAGGACGGCAATATCGTCACCGACGAGTGGCTCAATGGCTTTGAATATCAGCTTAAAGACGAGAGCCTTGTGAATACTGTTATCCTCAATGAAATCAGCACAGCCGATATTTTCTGCCCTAAAAAGGAAGAAAACGATGTGCTTGAGCTTGTGCCTTATCAGCTTCTTACCCTCCATAAAAGGGAAGAAGTGCCTGGGGAAAAGGGTGAGTTTATTCCAAATGGCGAGTATTCTAAGCTTGTTGTTGCCGAAAGACACGGCAAAAACGGCATGATAGGCGTGTGTCCGATGAAGGGCTACGGCATTGTAAACGGCGCTGTGGCAACAACGGTGTCCCACGATTCCCATAATATAATTGCGGCGGGCGACAATGACGAGGATATCGTCTGCGCGATAAATAAGCTGAGAGAAACACAGGGCGGCTATGTCATCGCATCGGGCGGTAAGGTCATAGATTCGCTGCAGCTTTCGATTGCAGGGCTTATGAGCGTGGAAAAGGGTGAAATTGTCCAGAAACAGACGGGTAAAATGGTGGAAATCGCCAGAAAAATGGGCGTGTGCCAGGGCGTTGACCCGTTCACAACTCTTTCCTTTATGGCGCTCACCGTCATTCCTGAAATCAGACTTACCGAAAAGGGTATGTTTGATGTGACACAGATGAAGTTTATATAAAATAATAAAAGCCACCCTCGGGTGGCTTTTGCCGTGTGTAAATCCCTTGCCTCCCTCGGGTCGAGGGAGGTGGCATCGCTTTGCGATGACGGAGGGAGCGAAACCTGTTAAATCCGTCGGAGACACCTTAATGTTTGCACAGCAAACAATTCATGTGTGAAACACAATTCATGACAGCGTCAATTCATGGCGTCAGCCGATTCATTTACTTCGCATCGATATGGACGCACATCGACCAACGACGGCTGGCCCAATATTTCGGGAAGAAATTCCTCTGAAACTCACGAAAACTTAAAACTTCAAAAATCCGCTTTTTGTTCTGAAACACGTGCAAAAAACGGTAATTTGGGCCCGTAGCTCAGTCTGGGAGAGCGATAGATCCGCAATCTATAGGTCGCCGGTTCGATCCCGGTCGGGTCCACCACGATAAAAAATCACCGCCAAGTTGGCG
>SVKW01000111.1 GCA_015068285.1 Oscillospiraceae bacterium
CTGCGGACTGCCACCTCTGCGACTCGCTAAGAGCCGACTTCGTCGGTTGCTCGCGTGCACGCCGCCTGCGGGCGGTGTCCCTACTTCGCAGGGCGAGGCAAAAGACTTTCTTGTAGGGAATGGCGCCCTCGACATTCCGTGTGGGAATGAATTATTTTCAGCATATGAGCAGTATATTAGAGATAGGCACAGGACACCTCATCCACCATCGTTCCGATGGTCCCCCTTCCCCTCAAGGGGAAGGCTTTTTTGTGGAAGATTATGCCATTGGGGAGGCTTTTTTATTCATGTACCCGTTTCCAGGCGGATTTGTGTTCGTCGGGGACTTGGGCGTTTTCCATGCCGTCGGTTGTGCCGTTTGCCTTGGCTGTTTCATAATACCAGCATTTGTAATCGAGAACGGCGAGGGTGTTTTCCAGCTCTTCGATCTGCTTCTTTATCGCTTCGCGCTGGGTGACAAAAAGCTGCAGGCGGGCATCTATCGTTTCGTCGCCCTGATATGCCATTTCGATGTAATTCTTTATATCTTTGATAGGCAATCCTGCCTTTTTAAGACAGCCTATCACATTGAGCCACGGAATGTCGCTGTCCTTGAAAACTCTCACTCCCGCATCGTTTCTGTCCACATAAGGCATAAGGCCTTCCTTGTCGTAATAGCGGAGAGTTGATGTGGTTACGCCCAGTTTTTCAGCGATTTCGCCTATGGAATATGTCATAATTTTACTCCTTTGCAAATTAGGTCTTGACTTAAAGTTAACTTTAAGTGATACAATGAAATCATAACATAAGCAATTTGATTTTGCAAGGTGTTTGTACGTTATTACGGATAGCAAAACAGTCAATGATTAAATCAGAGTATGTTTAGCGGTGAGATATTTTTTCGTCAGAATGGCTGAAAGCCGCAGGCAAGGCTTTGTGCCTTAACGAGGATTTTCAGGCATAAATGGCGGAAAAAGAACCGCCGATAAACGTGCTGTTGATTTAATTATTGACTGTACATAGAAACGGAGGAAATTTATGGAATATCGCAAGCTCCCCCACGGAAATGAACTTATAAGCGTTATCGGTCTCGGCTCGGGCGGCATTCACGCTTCTTCTCACGAGGAGATCGTTGACACTGTCAACACAGCCATCGACCACGGCATCAACTTTTTTGATATGACACTTTCGGCAGGCAACCCTATCCCTGCCTACGCCGAGGCTTTCAAAGGCAAGAGAGACAAGATTTACACTCAGATGCATTTCGGCGCTCACTACCCTGACGGAAAGTACGGCTGGACAAGGGATATGACCGAAATCAAGGCGGAATTTGACCGTCAGTTCAAGATTTTCGGCTTTGACTACACAGATTTCGGCTTTGTGCACTGCATTGACGAGCACGATGACTTTGACGACATCATGCGTATCGGGCTCTGGGATTACATGAAGGAGCTAAAAAAAGAGGGTGTTATCCGTCATCTTGGCTTCTCCTCTCACAATCCTGAAATTGCGCGCAGATTCCTCGATACAGGGCTTATCGACCTGTTTATGTTCAGCATAAACCCTGCTTATGACTATTCTCACGGCAAATATGCTCTCGGCAAGGCTGACGAGCGCATGAAGCTTTACACAGACTGTGAAAAGATGGGCGTCGGCATTTCTGTTATGAAGCCTTTCTCTGGCGGTCAGCTTTTAGACGGGGCTACTTCCCCATTCGGCAAGGAGCTGACGAAGTATCAGTGCTTTAAGTATTGTCTTGACAAGCCTGCTGTGCTGACTGTGCTGCCCGGCGTGCGATGCAAGGCAGACCTTATGGAGTTTATAAATTACTGCGATGCAAGTGAAGCCGAAAAGGATTATTCTGTAATCGGCAAGTTTACTCCGCCTGACATCAAGGGCAGATGCGTTTACTGCAACCATTGTCAGCCTTGTCCGATGGGGCTTGATGTGGGCATGATTAACAAGTATTATGACTTAGCTAAAGCCGGCGATGCTATGGCGGCAAATCATTATGAGAAGCTTTCGCTTCATGCGTCCGACTGTGTAAAGTGCGGACATTGCGAGTCACGCTGTCCGTTTGCTGTGCCGCAGATGGCAAGAATGGACGAAATCGCACAGTATTTTGGAAAATAGATGTGGATATAGAAAAACCGAGGTGATGAGCCTCGGTTTTTTTTGTCAGTCGGGTATTTTTTGTCCTGCCGCTTTATACCAATCGTCGGATTTTTCGGCATAATATGGAGCTGTTGTGGTGATTTCAGCGTGCGAATGTATATATTTTAGGCGTATTACAAAGGAAAAGGCAGTAAACGCGATAAACAACACACAAATCACCAGCAAGCCTTTGCCGCCGCTTTCAAGCTCTGATATTTTGCAGAGAGCATAGAGTGTACCTATAATTATCAGGAAATATAAAATATACTCGATATATTCATTCATTTTATAGATAACCTCCCTTCTATAATATTTTGATTATATTTTATCATGTCGATACTGTTTTTGTAAATTGATATATTGTATAATTTTTAAGAGGGATTTTTATGTTATATGTATAACACGGCAGCGCTGGGCGGATACCATACGATTAAGCAGACGGGCTACGCCTTACACCCCTCCGCCCCGTTGGGGTATGAATCATAATAACGGAAAATCCAATGTAGGGAATGGCGTCCTCGACATTCCGTGTGACAGGGTGGTTGCGGGAATGGTCATATATATTTGCATTATTTATTTTTTCATTATATAATAGAGATGTCGCACGGAAGGCGACCAGTTTGCGACTATTTTGCTTTATAATACAGACAGAAGTTAAAAACCAACACCGAAAGGAGATTTTACTATGTTCGGCGCAATTTTGGGCGATATCATCGGAAGTCCTTACGAATTTGACCACAACAACATCAAGACAAAGGATTTTCCGCTTTTTTCCAGAAATTCACATTTTACCGACGACACTGTTATGACCATTGCCATCGCCGAGGCTGTCCTCAATGCTGACGGCAACCTTGATGACCTTGCCGGCGAGGCTGTTGCCTCAATGCAGAAGCTTGGCAAGCTTTACCCCAACGCAGGCTATGGCGCCCGTTTTTCCATGTGGCTTCATCTGGACGATTATGCACCTTACAACAGTCTTGGCAACGGCTCTGCTATGCGTGTTTCCCCTGTTGCCTGGGCATTTGATGATATTGAAACTGTACGAAAGGCGGCTGCCATTGTAACGGCTGTCACCCACAATCACCCTGAGGGCATCAAGGGGGCTGAAGCGACGGCATCCGCTATTTTTATGGCTCGCAAGGGGGCAACAAAGGCTGAAATCAAGGCATATATCGAAAGCGAGTTTGGCTATGATTTAAACCGCACCTGCGATGAAATCCGCCCGACTTACCGCCATGATGAAACCTGTATGCGCACTGTGCCTGAGGCTTTTGCCGCATTTTTAGAGGGTGAAAGCTTTGAAGATGTTATCCGCAATGCCGTTTCTCTCGGCGGAGACAGTGATACGCTGACGGCTATTGCAGGCAGCATTGCCGAAGGCTTTTACGGCGTTGATTACAAGCTGAAAACTCAGGCGATAAGAAGGCTGGATGGATTTTTGGAGGATATTCTGGGCGATTTTGTTATGAAGTACATGAGGGGTGTGTAGTGCCTCCGGCGCATTTATTAGGTGCGGGAGCAGCAAGCGGCTCCCCTACAGCACAGTTTTTCATGGACTATTTTGTAGGGAATGGCGCCCTCGACATTCCGCATTATTTAATCCGTGACGAAGTCACACCTTATATCTGCGCAGCAGTATGTAATCACCACAAGTGTATGTAATCGCATAGCGCATGGCATCATTTATGTATGTAATCGGTGCCTCCGGCGGCATTGGATAAACGGGAGGGCGCAGAGACCCTCCCCTACGTTATATTCGGGAGCGCAGGGCAGTTCCCCTGCAAGAGATTGTGCGAGCCCATTTCATTATATATTATTTCTGTTGAATTTTCCTTGGTTTGATGATATAATGAATACATGGAAAAATCCCAACAAAGGAGATAATTTTATGGAAATTCTGGCTAATTCCTATCGTGGAGATTACAAGGACCTTATTTACACAGGTCATATTGCAGTTGTCGACTTTGAAGGCAACCTGCTTTACTACTGCGGCGACCCTGAAAAGATCGCTTTTGCCCGTTCTTCTGCAAAGCCTATGCAGGCTATGTGTGTATTTGAAAGCGGTGCTATCGATGCTTTCGGCATTGAAGAAAACGAGATTTCCCTGCTCTGCGCTTCCCATAACGGCGAAAAGATGCACGAAAACGGCGTAAGAAGCGTTCTCGGCAAGGCGGGCCTTGACGAAAGCTATCTGCAGTGCGGCAAGCACGCACCATTTGACGGCCCTTCTGCAAAGGCTCTCGAAGACGCAGGCATTCCATTCAGCGAAATCCACTGCAACTGCTCCGGCAAACATTCCGGTATGCTCATCACAGCAAAGCACCTCGGCGAAAGCCTTGACGACTACTACACACGCGGTCACAACGTTCAGAAGCGCATCACAAATATGATCGGCGACCTCTGCGGCTATGACCCTGAAAAGATCATTCTCGGCACAGACGGCTGCGGCGTTCCTGTTCACGCTCTTCCTCTTAAAAACTTTGCTATGGGTATTGCCCGTCTTGCAAAGGCAGACTGTCTCGAAGGTAAGCGCGCTGAATACGCAAAGCGTATCACAACTGCTATGCACAAGTACCCTCTTATGATGTCGGGCACAGGCAGAGTTGACGCAGCTCTTATGGAGCATCTCAATGTATTTGCAAAGTCTGGCGCTGACGGATATTACATCGTTGGTCTTCTCGACAAGGGCATCGGTATTGCTCTCAAGATTGACGACGGCAACGAGAATGTCAGAAACATGGTAATCATTGAAGTTCTTCGTCAGCTCGGCGTTATCAATGAAGAAAATGCTCACCACTTTGAAAAGTGGGCTAAGAAAGAAGTCCGCAACCACAAGGACGAGCTTGTCGGCTATACTCTGGTTGATTTTAAGCTTCATAAGGCGGAATAATTTATTTCTTACATAAAAAAGCCACCCGATTGGGTGGCTTTTTGTGTGTTATTTTGCGGGCGGGCGCGGAGACCCGCCCCTACGAGGATTGGCTATGAAAGAATGGTTGTAGGGGCGACCAGTGGTCGTCCGTGTAGGATTGGGTATAGTGGACATTCACGAATGCACCGCGGGACGTCGGCAAGCGCCGTCCCCTACATGATATTTTGCGGGCGGGCGCGGAGACCCGCCCCTACGTATATGTGAATTGAAAACCGGTGACACCTCATCCACCACCAAAGGTGGTCCCCCTTCCCCTCGAGGGGAAGGCTTTTTTGGGGTTGCGGGCGGTCGCGGAGACCCGCCCCTACGAGGATTGGCTATGAAAGAATGGTTGTAGGGGCGACCAGTGGTCGTCCGTGTAGGATTGGGTATAGTGGACATTCACGAATGCACCGCGGGACGCCGAGGGCGTCGTCCCCTACATGATATTTTGCGGGCGGGCATGGAAACCCGCCCCTACGAGGATGTGAATTAAAAACTGGTGACACCTCATCCACCACCAAAGGTGGTCCCCCTTCCCCTCGAGGGGAAGGCTTTTTGTGTGTTATTTTGCGGGCGGGCGCGGAGACCCGCCCCTACGGATTATTAGTCGATTTTGGAGAATGGGAGGTTCTGGACTCTGCCGCTGTTGTGGACAAAGCCAATAACTTCGCCGCCCGAACCGCGGTTGAACACGATTTCCTGCCAGCCTTCCATAGAGCCATAGCTGAACTTATCGCCCTTTACCCAATGGAGCTCCTGACGTGGGAAGCGGAAGTGTTCAAGGAAGAGCTTGCCTTCTTCTTCAACAACATAGAACTGACCGTTGACTTCGTCGGAGAAATAGAAGCCTTCGTAGCCGTATGCATATTCAGGATATACATCTTTTTCCAGCTTGCGGATTTCCATGACGTTATTTTCCTGATTTACAGCGCACTTTTCACCGAATGCGAATGTGATGTTTCTTCTGCCCATCTTGTAAAGATTATCGCCGATATGTGTGAGCTTTACCCACTTATCTTCGTAATTTACGCAGATTTCACCGTCGTGCATCTGGATATCATAGCTTGCGCCGTTGGCATCGCAGTAATAATAGCCAGGGATTGTGTCGATTTCAACAGGAGCGCCCTTGTATGCATCAAGGTTGTTGAGTGTGCGTTCAGGGAGACCGAGAACGATGCGTGCGATGTCCATGCAGACAGGCTCTGTAGGGATATTGTATGTATTTGCGAGAAGCACAACTGTAAGATCATCTTCAGGGAAGATGAGTGAGAATGTGCGGAAGCCTGCGTTTGCGCCGCCGTGCTGGATATAGCGGTGACCTTCAAGCCAGTCGTGGTTGACACCGCCTGCGTAACGGCTGACTGTGCCGTCGTTGAGTGTCGGACGGTTGAGCATTACATTATCCATTGTTTCCTTGCTGATAAGGGTAGGATTCTTGAACTGCCAGAGCCACTTTGTGAAGTCGCGGCAGGTTGTATGGAGCGATGTGGAGCCGTAAACGCCGAATGTGAGCACGCCGTTTGTGTAGTTATAGCCGTCATCGTGATAGGAATATGCGCGGTTTGGAACGAGCATTCTGAAATCATTGCGGATGAATGTGCTGTCCATGCCGAGAGGCTTAAAGATATTTTCCTTTGCAAACTGAGGAAGTGTCATGCCGGAAAGGCGTTCAACGATAGTTGCAAGGAGTGTGAAGTTGGAGTTGGAGTACATATACTTTTCGCCAGGCTCGAAGTTGAGACCTGTCTGGCGTGCGATTACACCGAGTGTGTCTGTCTGCACGAGGGCATCTTCCATCTTTCTGCCGCTGAGCTGGAGAAGCTCCCACTGGTCTCTGAGACCGGAAATGTTGTTCATC
>SVKW01000112.1 GCA_015068285.1 Oscillospiraceae bacterium
TATGTAATCGAATAAAAATCAAGCGGTATCGAAACGATACCGCTTTTTTATTATGTAATTACTCAATCGTTACTGTTGCGCCTGTTTTGATTGTTGCGAGGAATGTATTGCCCGGAGCGACTTTAAGCTCGTTTCCATCCTTATCTGTCAGCACGAGAGGCTTGTTATAGCCCTTCTTGCTCCAGTTGATTTCGACCATCTTGCCGTCGCAGAAATATTTGCCCTTGCCCGAGCCTGTTGTATGTACTTCGACAATTTTGAGAGGGTCACCCTTGACAGGCTCAAACGGCATTTCAAGAATGATGACATTCTTTGTGGAAATCTGCTGGTCATATTCGGCATCGTAATGCTTCTGCTTATGCTGGAAGCGGTCATAGGTGCCTGTCTTTTCATTATACTCAAAATAAGGCTTATTGATTGTGAAATAATCGATAGTTACCTTGTTTGCTGCTGTGCCATTGATGGCAGAATGCTTTTCATCAAAGTTGAAAGCTGTCTGGTCAGGGTCCTTCTTGGCAGTATTTTTGAACTTTGCAAGGGTTTCTTCGATTCTTTCGCCCGAAGTTACAACTGTGTGCTCAAGCTTGAAGCTCTTTTTGCGCTCGGCATCGCGGACGAAAAGGGAGCCTTCGTATCCACCCTTGATACCGTCGAGGTTTACAAGGTCATCACGCTTTTTGATAGCGTCATAAGCAGGGACGGAGCCGCCGAAATGGAGGAAATATGCATCTAACCACTGAGCCATATCAATAAAGTATGGACGAGCCGAGCGGACAGAGCCTATGCGCTCCATATTACTTGGGTCCTGCCAGATGCCCATAAGACGTGTTGTGCCGCCTTCAGCCATCATTTCAACGATGATGTCAGCCTGGCTGATGCCGTACTGAGGGAGGGCGTCCTTGCTGTTGCCCACCATGATTGCAACAGGCTTGCGGCCCATGATTTCTTCGCTCATGTCTGTAGGCAGACCTGTCAGCGGATGATAAGGACCTTCATAAGCGGCTGTTGTAGCTTCGGTCGCCGCTGTTGTGGCGGCAGTTGTCGCTCTTGTTGTAGCCTTGGTTGCCGCTGTTGTTGCTCTTGTTGCCGGCGCGGCAGTTGTTGTTTCTTCAGGGGCTGAACAGCCTGCGAAGATGGCGAGCGCCATTGCAGACAATAATACGAAAGCTATGATTTTTCTCATTATTCGTCCTCCTCAGGATGTTCAAGCAAGCCGTTGAGATATTCTCTGTAATAATATTCGGCGTGCTTTTTGAAATTATCTATTGCCTTGTCGGCATTTTTCTTGTTTTCAAGCATGATTTCCAGCTTAAACAGCGCTTCTTCGCCCGACATAACGGCAAGGGTCACCTTATAAGTGCCGTCCTCGTTGAGGGTTGCACTTGTCTGGATATCGGAATTGCGCTTCATGCGTGTGACAACACGCTGGACAGCCGCATAAGCCTTGTCCTTTACGCTGGCAGGCAGAGCCATTGCAACACCTTCGGCATTGTCATAGCAGGTCTGTGTTGCAAAGTAAAGCGGTGGGTCGTTTTCAGCATTTTTGAAGATGATTCCCGTTTCGACCAGACGGTCAAACTGCACCTGGAATTCAAAATAGCCGAATGCCTCGTCGATAAGACAGATATCGAGCAGAGCTTCATAAGTTATAGGACCGGGCAAAAGGGTCATAACATAAGTTATGAAGTAGCTTATGTCTGCATCTGTACGCAAAAAGCCCAGCCTTTCCTGTGTTTTCTTCTGTCTTGGCATTATATCGCCCTCCGTTTCGGTGATTTATATGCAAATATCCATTTTAAAATCATATATGGATATTATACCATAAAGCCGCAGGCTGTTGGTATAATAGTCATATTTTGCGGTTCTGTCCGCAAGGGCAGGAGCAAAATGACTGTTATTTAATCAGTATAATATCCATTCTATGGATATTATACCATAATCAACTTATATTTGCAAAGTTTTTTGTTGAAAAATGCAAATATTTATATTATACTAAAGACAATGAAAGGAGGCTCGCGCCTTATGATTCTTGAACCTAATATGCTCATCGACGAAATGAGCGTTCTTCGTATTTTAGACCAGACTCTCCTGCCTAATGAGGAGGTTTTTATCGACCTTAAAACCACAGAGGAAATCTGGGAGGCTATCCGCAAGCTCCGTGTCCGCGGCGCTCCTGCCATCGGCATTGCGGCAGGCTTCGGCGCATATCTTGCGGCGAAAAATATTGAAGCCGATGATTTCGATACTTTCCACAGGCTGTGGAAGGAAAAACTGGATTATCTTGCCACTTCACGCCCTACTGCGGTCAATCTTTTCTACGCTCTCGAGCGTATGGAAAAGTGCGCCCTTGATAATAAAGACAAGACTATCCCTGAAATCAAGGCTCTGCTCAAGACCGAAAGCGAGAATATCCGCCTTGAGGACATCGAGCAGAATAAGAAGATATCCCAGTTTGGTCTGTCGCTCATCAAAGACGGCGACACTGTGCTGACACATTGTAATGCCGGCCCTATTGCCACTTCACATTACGGCACAGCTCTCGGCCCTATTCTCCTTGCCAAGGAATTGGGCATGGACATCAAAGTTTATGCCGATGAAACAAGACCTCTTTTGCAGGGTGCGCGCCTTACTGCCTTTGAGCTTCATCGCGCAGGTGTCGATGTGACACTTATCTGCGATAACATGGCGTCCATTGTTATGAAGCAGGGCAAAGTACAGGCTTGCTTTGTGGGCTGTGACCGAGTTGCCATGAATGGCGATGCGGCAAACAAGATAGGCACATCAGGGGTTGCTATTTTAGCCAAGCATTACGGCATTCCGTTTTATGTGCTGGGCCCGACAACGACTATCGACAGAAATGCCAAAACAGGCAATGATATCAAAATCGAGCTTCGCGACCCTGAGGAGATAAAGACCATGTGGTATGAAAAGCCGATGGCACCTATGGGTGTGAAGACATATAATCCGGCTTTTGACGTGACCGATAATGAGCTTATCACTGCTATCGTCACCGAAAAGGGTGTCGTTTATCCACCGTATGTGGAAAACTTAAAGAAATTGTTTGAGTAGCGCTTTACTTGTGGCTTCCCCTTGAGGGGAAGGCTTATTTGTACGGAGGTGCCTATGATATATTTTGCCGTATTTTTCGGGGTATTCGGGCTTGGGTGCCTGTATAACGGAGCGACCGACAATGCAATCGGCTTTGGTGTGCTTGCCCTTTTCTCCCTGTTTATGGCTCTGCTCAATTCCTACAATTACCGCAGGGAAAAGGCTTTTTCCCAATGGCTTTTTGAAAATGTCGACAGGCTGTGGAATAAAAGTCCGGTCGACAGCTTCAAGGGCGAGGAATATGAAAAGTTCGATACGCTCACCCAGTTTTCCTACTGCGTGTCCTTCCTTTTCTTCTCCAGAACCTATTATTCCCATTCATATCACACGAAAAACAAGGGGCAGATGCTTCTGATGGGGTGCTTTTACATTCTCGTCAGCCTTATCTACGGCTGGTGGGCAATTCCTCTTGGACCTGTCAACACAATAAAAAATATCATTTCCTGCTTCCGTGGCGGACATAAATATGTGCTTGCCGAGGTGCTGAATGATATGCCGAAAATGAAACGATTTGAAAATATTGAAGACTTTTTAGAATATCAGAAACAAAGAAACAGCCAGAATGAAAATTAAGAAAACTTTTTTCACTCCCTCCGTCTCGCTTACAGCGAGCCACCTCCCTCGTCTGAGGGAGGCAAGATACTGTGCTTTACTTTGTTTTTCTTACAATTACACAAAATACATCCAGTAAAGGAGAAATAATATGAAAGTATTTATCAGCTGTGACATCGAAGGTGTAACAACCACAACCCGTTGGGAGCAGACTTACACATCGCCTGAAAAGCTCTCCTGGAGCGCACCTTTCCAGGCTCAGATGACTCGCGAAGTTGTTGCCGCATGCAACGGCGCAATCCGCGCAGGCGCTACTGAAATCTTCATCAAGGACGCCCACGGCGCCGCTATCAACATCGACCCTCACGCTCTGCCTGAATGCGCAAAGCTTTGCAGAAACTGGTCGGGCCATCCTTACGGCATGGTTGAAGGCGTTGACAACACATTCGACGCCGCTATGTTTGTCGGCTACCACTCTGCTGCAGGCCGCGAAGGCTCTCCAATGAGCCACACACGCACAACTTCCACAACTGCTGTCAAGCTCAACGGCAAGAAATTCTCCGAATTCGAGTTCTATTCCCTTGCCTGCGCTCTTGAAGGTGTGCCTTCTGTATTGCTCACAGGCGACCAGATGCTCATTGACGATACAGCTTATCTCCACCCATGTCTCAAGAGTGTTGCTGTCAAGGAAGGCTGGGGCGGCAGAACAATAAGCATTGCTCCTTCTCTTGCTGAAAAGCGCATTGAACAGGCGGCTTTTGAAGCTTTGAGCCAGGATTTCAAGGGCAAGCTGCCTGAGATTCCAAAGCATTTCGTTCTTGAAATCACATATAAGGACCATGTTATGGCTACAAAGATGAGCTACTTCCCTGGCTTCAGGAAGTGCGACGACAACTCCATCGTTATGGAAACCGATGATTTAGTCGAAGTCCTTCGTGCTTTGAGATTTGTATTGTAATTTGTAATATGGGAGGGTACCGAGACCCTCCCCTGCAAGAGTGATTGTGCGAATGAGTTGGAAAGATCCTTCACATTCGTTCAGGATGACAAGTAATTATAAGGAAAAGCCTCCAGACGGAGGCTTTTTGTATTATTCCACTTTATCAATGTGGTTGGTGCATTTGGGGCAAACTATTTCTCTCCCATAAAATCCTTTATAAACGACATAAGATGTCACTCTGTCAGAAAACCGCAGAGTACGTTTTCCGCAGTTTGGACATGGCAGCAACAGCCATTTCAAAAAATATAAAATAATTATATATATAAATCCCGGCATAAGTATCATATCGGCTATGCTTTGGAAAAACAAATCTTCTTTCAGCGGATGCAATTCAATGATTCTGTGTGCCAGAAATGCAATTACATATATTGAAAGGATTGCGCGTTCAACAAATATCATAGGTTTCAGTATTTTTGGAAAACGCATTGTTCTTATATACTTATCCATAGCAACACCTCTCAGTATGTATTCTTTTTAATTTATTTTATCACGAGAATGGCGTGTGTGTCAATATGTTATATTTTTTGTGTGCGCAACCGGAAGTTTACAGATAGTTGGTGTACTGCGCTTTGGTTTTCTGCTATAATTTTCTCAAAAGGAGATGATAATATGACGATTGGCAGCCGCATAAGCAAGCTGAGGAAGGCTCACAACTACTCGCAGGAGTACATTGCCGAGCAGCTTGACATTTCCCGTCAGGCTGTTTCCAAGTGGGAAAATGACACGACAGCCCCAGACACCCACAATCTTATAAAGCTCGCTGAAATACTCAACACCACTGTGGAATATCTTGCCGCAGGCAAGGTTGATGATAAGCCGCAAACGAAAAAGCGGAAGGTTTTTACAAAGAAAATCGTATATTCTCTTGTGGCATTTCTTGCTCTTGCGCTTATAATTTCGGCTGTGATTTTCATTCACATGCGCCCGGTTTCGTGGGATTCGGGCGCCTGCGGCGGCGGATTTGCAACGGCTGTTTTCGATAAATACAACGAAGAACTTGTTGAAAAATTCGTAAAGGGCGGCGAGGACATAGCCAATGCCAAAGCTATCCGCGGAAGCCATGAAGCAAGCTGGGACGGCAGAATGATATTCCTTAAATTTGATGTGGAATACGAAAATACAGACGGTCAGAAAATCAATCACACCCTCCATTTCACGGGCAAGCGTGTCTGGAATATGGTTTATAAATGGAGCGGCGCGACTATTGAGGGGTAGTAATTATATATCCATACGAAAAAGCCACCCAATCGGGTGGCTTTTAGCTGTTATAAAGCCTTCTCTTGTGAGAGAAGGGGGACCGCTTGCGGTGGATGAGTAGTCACCTATTCATATCCGAAGCATTAAGTCCCAAATTATTAAGTATATCTTGCGTTACTTCTTCAAATTTACTATTGATTTCAAAATTATAATACCGCAAGACCTTTATTCCCCACTCAGCAAGAACATGATCTCGCTCAGCATCCGCTTTGAAATGTTCATCTGCTGTATGCTGCACACCATCTATTTCGATAGCAATTTTTGCCTGAGGAATATAAAAATCTATTATGTAGTTTTCAAAATTTTTCTGACGTTTAACCGTCATAGGAAGAAATTTCAAAAAGTCATACCAAAGGTGCTTTTCTTCCTTAGTCATATTTTTTCGAAGCTTTTGGGCTGTCGAGGTAAAATTTCTATTATATGGAAGCACGGGTACACCTCATCCACCGCTAACGCGGTCCCCCTTCTCCTGCTGGAGAAGGCTTATTTTTATTTCGGTTCTTTGCCGTTTTTGAATGTGACCATCATTTCGCGTGTCAGGCTTATGCCGTCATCAATCATATCCATTTCGCTTCTGTGATGCCAGTCTGCACAGGCAAGCTCATTTGTATCGAGAGTTACCTTATCGTCGCCATCAAGGTCGCAGAAATAGCCGAGAGAAAGATTGCCTGCAATGCCCCAAGGCTGGCTCTTATAGTATCTGATATTCTTGACCTTCAGGCCAACTTCTTCCATAACTTCACGGGCAACAGCTTCTTCGGCAGTTTCACCCACTTCGATAAAGCCTGCAAGCAGACCATAACGCTTTGTTGTGTTATTGGCATACATACTCATCATAAGACGGTCACCGTCTGTGAGGCCGATGATAACGGCAGGAGCAATGCGAGGGAAAATCAGATTGCCGCAGCCATCACAGCGCATCATTCTCTCCTTGCTGTCATGGCGTGTCTTTGCGCCGCAGATTCCGCAGTACTGGTTGGCTC
>SVKW01000113.1 GCA_015068285.1 Oscillospiraceae bacterium
GATAATAGTTATGATTAACAAAAATTCATCCGTCCCAATGTATGAGCAGATTGTTCAGATACTTAAGAAGGAGATCTTGGAACACAAGTATCCTGAGGGCGGTTCTATCGGCACACATGAAGACTTGGTCAAGAGATTTGGTGTAAGCCTTATTACCGTTCGTCGCGCTGTTTTGATCTTGCAGAAAGAAGGTCTTGTCGTGATCCGTCAGGGCAAGGGCACCTTTGTCAAAACTAAGGCAGTAAGTGATGACCTTTCCACCCTCACAGTAGTTAACAATATTCTCAAGCATAAGGACCCTGCACCAAAGGTCGTTGTCAAGAGCATCGGTCTCATCAAGACACCTCCTTATTTTGATGCTTCTCTCAAGAAGGAACTTGGCGATGAATGTGTACGCATCGTTCGCGCTCATATGCTGGATGGCGTTGTCTACGGCTACGCTAAGATGTATCTCCCTGAAGAATACGGCAGCCTTATCACACAGTCCGACGTTGAAAATCATTCCATTTATGAGATCTACCAGAACAAGTTCGGCGTAAAGCTGGGCAAGGGCATCCAGAAGATCTCCGCTGACAAGGCTACAAAGACTCTTGCTGACGCTATGGATATCGCTCCTAACACACCTGTTATGTGCATTGAACGTAAATCCTACAGCGCAGACAAGGAACTCATCGAATACATGGAACTTTACTATGAACATTCACAGTATTACTTCCAGGTCGAAATGGACCTCACTGTTTAATCTATACAATCAAAGCCGCTCGAAAAGGGCGGCTTTTTTGTTTTATGTGGGGTGCAACAAGACGGGAGGCAAGGGATATGTGTAGGGGCGGGTTTCCATGCCCGCCCGTCTATTAAATGTGACAAAGTCACGCCTTATATCTGCAAAGCGGAGTGTAATCACATGCAGTGTGTAGTAGCATCCTTTAATGTAATAGTGCCTGCGGCGCATTAAACAGTGGTTCTCTCCCTCCGTCTTGCTACGCAAGCCACCTCCCTCCTCAGAGGGAGGCAAGAATAGGATTGTGCGTAGAGGCAAGATTGCTTGCCCCTTTCATTTACCTGTTGCAACGGGGGATTTTTTGTGCTATAATATAATCACAAAAGAATGAACGCAGGTCATTATGGTTCGTCCGTAATTGTCGGTATTTTATCGGCAGATGAGGGAATGCGGTGCAAGTCCGCAGCAACAGCCATTACCGTGATTCTGAAATTTCAGTTAAGTCGGGATGCTCATCGGTCTGTGACACATAAAAGTCTCTTGGGCGGCGGTATTTATACCGCATGAGGGGATGTGTGTTCATAGCGAATGCAGTACCCTCAATGAAGGGTATTTTTATTTTTGTTTTTTTGACCACACAGCGGCCTTTTTTGTTTCACTGCTGTCTGGGAAAATAAAAAACGAAAGGAAAATCACTATGAAACAGGCAAAAACACTTCTCTCAATCATTCTTATCCTCGCTATGGCATTTATGCTTTGCGGCTGTGCCAACGAGGAAAAGTCCGACCTCTGGGCTGACGCTCTCCACACAAAGGACACCGAGCTTGGCGAAGGGGCAAAGACGCTTGTCGTACAGGTCAAGGCGGAGGACAAGGCTGTTAAGTTCACAATCCACACCGATGCCGAAACTGTGGGCGATGCCCTTATCGAAAACAAGCTTCTTGAAGGCGAGCCGGGCAGCATGGGCATTTACATCAATTCCATCAACGGAATCGTGGCTGATTACGATGAAAATATGAGCTACTGGGCATTTTATATCGACGGCGAGTATGCAAACACAGGGGTTGACAGCACACCGATCGACGAAAATGCAGAGTATATTATGGAATATACAATTATGGAATAGCTGTATAAAAATAAAAGACCATCCTTTAGTGGGTGGTCTTTTATTATTTGCACTTTGTGCAAGTGAAGTGTGCTTCGCACATGAAGAAGTGAAGTAGCTTCGCCGTGAAGTGTTTGCTTTGCAAACGATAAGGTATCTGCGATGGATTGGATAGAGCGGGAGCGGCAAGCAGCTCCCCTACAAATTATCCACAACAGAACAGCAGTAGGGGCGGGTTTCCATGCCCGCCCGCAGGAGTAATGAATAATTAAGGTGTGACAAGTCACATTAAATAGGACGGACCGCCGAGGGCGTCGGTCCCTACAAAAGCTTGTGCGTGTGGGAAATTTTCTTATTCCTCCTGCAGGGATACGAAGCGTTTGCCGTCGGCAGCATATACCGAAAGCATACGGGATACTTCCACGAAGGATTTCGGCGAATGCTCGGCAAGATATCTTCTTATGATTGCCGACTGGGCAGGCGAGCAGATGCAGGAAAGCTTGATGCGCTTTTCGTTGGTGTATGCGCCTGTGACCGAATAAATCGTCACGCCGCGGCCAAGCTCTTTCATAATATATTCGCTGATTTTTTCATGGTCATCGGTGATGATTTCCACCTTATAAAGCTTGTAGCCCATGCTGTACATAATATAATCCATGATGCTGTTGCTGACAAAATGGTTTATAAAGGCATAGATTGCAACGCTTCTCTCGAAAGTAATTGCCGAGCCGAGGAGAATGAGGGCATCGACACCCATCATAACCTTGACCATATTCATATTTTTGAAGATTTTCTTCTGCAGAATGGCGGAAATTGTGTCTGTGCCGCCGAATGTGAAGCCGCAGCGAAGCACAAGACCGATGCCTATGCCATAGAAAACGCAGAAGCATACTGCGGCGAGAAAATCATCGCCCTGTATAAGTACAAAGTTGCTGTTTTCGAAGAAAAGCAGAATATTAGGATATATAAGTGTGACAAAAACCGTCTTTACAACAGCCTGCTTGCCCAGAATGAAGAAGGCGAGGACGAGAATACCGACGCTCATTCCATAATAGAGATAGGAATAACTGAGCCCCGTAAGCTGCTCGATGATTTTGGAAACACCAAGCAGACCGCTTGTCGTCATGCCATTTGGCGTGAGAATGCAGGCGACCGAAAAGGCTGTGCAGATACAGCCTGCAAGAAGCATTATGATATCCAAGAAAAGTCGTTTTGTTTTAGGGTTTTTAAAAAGCTGTGCCATCGGCTCCTCCTTGATTATATGGACTCTTTAAGGGACAGTAATTTTGTCCCCTGCGAGCGATATTATAGCACAAGTTTTCCCCTTTTGCAATATGTATTTTAAATAAATTATTGTTAGTTATAAATCAAACAAGTATGTGATTTTCAGATGATATGCATAGCTGTTATTGTATTTATCTATAAAGCTTGATTTGACAAAACCAATCAATTATAATTATAATATCAAAAAATGCGAAAAAAGGAGATAATTATTATGTATATGTGTTCCAAGTGCGGCCTTACAGGCTGCTCCAAGCGTGACCTTGAAAAGACACTTCCTGACTGCCCATCCAAGAATGAAGAGCTTGTTGCAAAGGCAAAGGCTGTCTACGAAAACGACGAAGAAATCCGCAAAATTGCCAATGCTGCTGCCTGCACAGAGCACGGCGGCTACTGTGTTGACACTCGTCTTGTTGAAATCATCAAGTTTGCAAAGCATTGCGGCTATAAGAAGCTCGGTCTTGCTTTCTGCGGCGGCTTTATGAATGAAGCTCGCACAGTTGTTGACATTCTTGAATACAACGGCTTTGAAGTTGCTTCCGTTATGTGCAAGAATGGCGCTATGCCAAAGGCAACTATCGGTGTTACTGATGAGCACACAATGAGAGGCGATGCTTCCACAGAAGTTATGTGCAATCCTGTCGGTCAGGCTATGGCTCTCAACGAACAGAATGTTGATTTCTGTATCGTTCTCGGTCTTTGCGTCGGCCACGATACATTGTTCCTCAAGCACATCGAGAAGCCTGCTACAATTCTTGCTGTCAAGGACAGAGTTACAGCTCACAACCCAATGGCTGCTATCTACTGCGCTAAGAGCTACTACAAGAAGAAGTTCTATCCGGAAGGCGGCATCCAGATCGACTAATGATACTCCAAAATCCTCGTCATCAGACGGGGATTTTTTGTTGCGGGGGATATGGAGGACGATTAAATACATTTTCAATGATGCCATACGCTTCGCGATTACATACACCTGCGGTGATTACATACCGCTGCGCGGATATAAGGTGTGACTTCGTCACGATTGAATAACTTCTCTCCCTCAGTCTCGCATATGCTCGACAGCTCCCTCCTCAGAGGGAGCCAAGGGATTGTGCTATCATCAGCCTCCCCTGTGCAAGGGGAGGTGGCGGCGTTAGCCGTCGGAGGGGTTGTCACTTAATCAATGTGACATCGTCACATCGTACTCTTTCACTTTTTAATCTCGAGCGGCGGGAGCAAGCCCCCTCCCTACCTTATCTGCGGGCGGGCATGGAACCACCGCCCCTACAATCACGGGAGCGGCAAGCGGCTCCCCTACATGGGTTTATGCGAATGGGGGTTATTTTGCCATTTTAATACAAATTTAAGATTTTGACCATTGATTTTTTGTGCCGTATAAACTATAATATCTTTTATACCCCAGTGAAAGGAGTTTTTGCATGAACGAGAAAAAAACTTCTGTGATTTATCGCATTCTCAAATGGATTTTATGGCTTTTCTACCCTAAAATGAAGGTTTACGGCGTGGAAAATCTTACGGACAAGGCTTCGATAATCGTCGGCAACCACACCCAGATGAACGGACCTATCGCCGCCGAATTATATTGCCCCGGAAAGCATTACACATGGTGCGCAGGGCAGATGCTCCATCTCAAGGATGTACCCGAATATGCCTTTCAGGATTTCTGGTCCCAGAAGCCGAAGTGGACTCACCCTTTTTACAAGGCGCTTTCCTACATAATCGCCCCTCTTTCGGTGTTCATTTTCGGCAATGCCAATGTTATCGGCGTATACCACGATGCGCGTATTATGACCACCTTCAAAACCACGATGGCACTTCTCAACGAGGGGAATAACATCGTTATTTTCCCTGAACACGATGTGAAATACAACCATATTCTCTATGATTTTCACGACCGTTTCATTGATTTAGCCAAGTTTCACTACAAAAAGCACGGCGAGGCGTTGTCCTTTGTTCCGCTCTACATTGCGCCCAAGCTGAAGGCTATGTATCTGGGCAAGCCTGTGCGTTTTAACCCCGATGCGCCGATTGCCGAGGAGCGCAGACGCATCTGCCAGTATCTTATGGACGAAATCACAGACATTGCCTGTAATCTGCCTGAGCATACTGTTGTCCCTTACCGCAACATTCCGAAAAAGCTCTATCCCAGCAATAAAGTAAAGGAGGGCTCACATGAAAACTCCAAAAGTTGATTACCGAAAGCTCACCCTTTCCAACATCACATCTCCCCAATACAGGCATCTTCTGCTGCTGGGCGGCTGGATAGTCTATTTTGCCATGTATTTTATAACCGAAAACCTTATTCCGCTGGAAAATTGCCATCTTATCCACATAAAGCTTGACGATATCGTGCCTTTCTGCGAATGGTTTGTCATACCTTATGTGAGCTGGTATCTGCTTATTATCGGCTCTCTGCTGTATTTTCTGCTCTACAATGTCAAAGGGTTTAAAAATTTGCAGACCTATATCATAATCACCCAGGTCATCGCCATGATTGTGTATATCGTGTACCCCAATTATCAGGACCTGCGCCCCGATGTTTTTCCCCGCGAGAATATCGCCACATGGATTCTCGGGCTTATCTATGCCTTTGACACCTGCACGGGGGTTTTCCCTTCCCTGCACGTGGGCTATTCTCTCGGCATTGCCTCCACATGGCTTCGTGAAAAAAGCGCGCCTTTATGGGTGCGGCTGGCCATCGCCCTCTGGTGCGGTGTGATTTGTATTTCGGTTGCTTTCGTCAAGCAGCATTCGGTGGCAGATATTTTCGGAGCAATTCCGATGTGTCTTTTCGCCGAATGGTTTGTATTTTTCCGTAAGAAAAAGGAGGAAAAAATATGAAACGGGAACATCTCTATGTAAATAAAAACCACCCTTGCCTGTGGCTCATGCTTCTGTGCATGGCGGCATCGGCGGTGTCGTCTGTGATTTATCATGCCGGCTTCGGCATTTTATGGGGTATTGTACTGCCCTGCGCATCTGCAATTTTGTTTGGGCTGACGGCGCTTGCAGCCGGAAGCGAAATGCTTTACCGCACTTCCCTTGCCGTATGGCTGTGGGGGCTTGGCTTTGCAGTAAGGTCTGGCTCGGTCATCGTCTGGGCAGGCTGTATACTGTTCTGCGTTTTATACACCCTCATAATCGACGGCAAAATCAAAAAAATATGGCTGTCTGTCCTCTGCGCTTTTGGGCTTGTCGGCTGTATTTATATGAAAAGCGTGGCAGACTGCCTTTTCATCGGCGGAATTATCCTGCTTTCCTTTGGCATAAAGGTACATGACGACGGCAAGTGGCATCCTTTCCGGGGTGACCGCATTGACGGGCGCAGAGTGCGCACCGCACAGGTTATGGAGCAGATAACGGCTTATTTTATGCCCGACCGCACAGGGGCAAGCAATCTTTTTTCCGAAGCTGTTGAAATCACCGAACTTGAACGCTATATCCACAGAAAACGCAAGGAGGGGCTGAGCGGATTTGGCATAACCCATGTTGTGCCTGCGGTTTATGCCCGTACTGTTGCAAAATATCCTGCCATCAACCGCTTTATTGCGGGGCAGAAGATTTATTCACACGGCGACGACATCGTCACCTGCATGACCATCAAAAAGGAGCTGACGGCAGAGGCGCCCGATTCTCTTATCAAGGTGCATCTCAGCCCTCGCGACACGGCGGAGGATGTATACCGCAAATTCAACCAAAAGGTTGAGGAGGCAAAAAACGAAATGGAAACTACGGCTGATGCCACCGTTTCGATTTTTAT
>SVKW01000114.1 GCA_015068285.1 Oscillospiraceae bacterium
TCGGTGGAGCTTCAAAACAAATCAACAGCTCCTAAAAATCTGCAAAAGAGCAAGAAGTATCTTCTTGCTCCTTAATTCAGTAATATATATGCTTATCTTAGTTGAGATATTCGACAACAATGTTAAGACCTCTGATGGCATTCTGCACTATCTGCGGAACTTCCTCATCGGCGCTTGCTGTCGAAAGCTTATCAGGGCTCTGAAGCTCAAGATAACAGATCTGTGTCTTGTCCATCTTGATCATGCCAAGCTCGTTCTTAGCCTTGTTTTCGATTTCTTCCAGATTGAAGATCTGCTCCTGCTTTGCTTCAAGTGTCTTTTCCATGTCGACAAGCTGAGCAAGCTCATCCTTGAGACGGGAATTCTCTGTTGCAAGCTGGGAAAGCTCGACATAATTGGATACAATGAACATCAGAACGGCAAAGACGCACAATCCGACGATGGCGTATTCAATTTTGGAGCCGAGACTCATCTGCTTTTCTTTTCTATTTGTACGAACTGATTTTTCCATTGTTACTCCTTATAATTTTTCTGCTACCCTGAGTTTTGCGCTTCGTGCGCGTGGATTTTCCTCAACTTCCCTGGCGCAGGCTGTCACTACCTTTTTTGTGATTACCTTGACTGTCGGTACCTTGCCACAGACACATACAGGGAAGCTCTTAGGACAGGTGCAAGGATTTGCGCCTTCCTGGAACTTGAGCTTTACTATTCTGTCTTCCAGCGAGTGGAAGCTCATAATAGCAATTCGTCCCTCTGGGTTGAGGATATCTATACCGTGTTTTACAGCTTCTTCAACCGAAGAAAGCTCGTCGTTTACTTCTATTCTGATTGCCTGAAACACTCTCTTTGCAGGATGCTGCTTTTCCTTTTTAGCCGCTGCCGGCATAGCCTGCTTGATGATATCAACAAGCTCAAGAGTTGTTTCGATATTCTTGTCTTCTCTGTGTCTTACGATGTTTTCAGCGATACGCTTTGAATAGCGTTCTTCGCCGTACTCAAAAAATATTCTTGTCAGCTCCTCCACAGGATATGTGTTGACAACCTCATAGGCTGATTTTGCCTGAGTCTTATCCATTCTCATATCGAGAGGGGCATCTGCCATATATGAAAAACCGCGCTCAGCATTGTCAAGCTGATAAGACGAAACGCCAAGGTCAAACAGAATACCGTCAACGCCTGTGACGCCGATCTCATTGAGCTTGTCCTTCATATATGCAAAATTGCTTTTAATAAATGTAACCTTGTCTTTGTAAGCGCTCAGTCTTTCACCTGCGGCTTTGAGAGCATCGTCATCTCTGTCAAAGCAGTAAAGATGGCCTGTTGTAAGACGCTGAGCAATGAGGAGAGAATGTCCGCCGCCGCCTGTTGTGGCATCGACATACTTTCCGTCAGGCTTGATATTGAGCCCGTCCATACATTCATCGGGCATTATAGAAACGTGTTTGAATTCCATTTAGATACCAAGCTCCTCCATGCTCTTGAGCACATCTTCTTCATCGATGGACTCATTGTACTGACGCCATTTTTCAGCATCCCAGATTTCAGCCTTGTCGACGATACCGATAACGACGACAGCCTTTGTGATGCCTGCAAACTCTCTCAGCACCTGTGGGATAACAACTCTGCCCTGGCTGTCAGGCTCACAGTCCATGGCGTTTGAGAAGAAGTAGCGCTGAAGGCTTCTCGCCTTTGAGGAAGGAAGGGATGCGATCTTTTCTTCCATGACAGCCCAGTTTTTCTGGGAGTAGAGGGCAAGGCATCCGTCGAGACCTTTTGTCATAACGAAGTTATCGCCCAGCTCATCACGCAGTTTGGTAGGTATAAAAAGGCGACCCTTGGCGTCCACGTTATGTTCGTATGTACCTTTCATGCCTACACCCCTTTCTGCGTAATTTTTCTACTTTCAGGCATTTACTGCCACTTAGTGCCACTTATGTACTTATAATTATAATAGCAATAGCTGTAAAATGCAAGTCTTTTTTTAACTTTTTGCCATTATTTTTCCGACAAAATTTGTAAATTTTTGCTCTTTTGAGGATATTTCAGTACATTTGTTCGATAAATTTTCATTTGAGTTTCAAAGTGGATCTGATTACCATGAGTTTTAAAATTTCCACCATTAATGTATACTTTTACGGTGTAAATTATACAAAGGGTTATATTACGGACAGTATGCAGGATGTGGTGTGTAATGTTACATAGAGGGATTTTTAAAAAGTGCCTGTGGCACGATTAAATAAATTCACTCCCTCAGTCAGCCTTACGGCTGCCAGCTCCCTCGTCTGAGGGAGCCGAGAGACTTGCTTTCCTTATAGTTCCTTGCCTCCCCTGTGCAAGGGGAGGTGGCATCGCTTTGCGATGCCGGAGGGGTTGTAAGCCTATCAAATGTGATTTATCACACCACACTTCTTCACTTTTCACTTTTACTTATTACTTGCTTGTGCGGTCACGGCAAGCGTCGTCCCCTACAGAATTGTGTCATTGTGGCGGTATGCAAAAATCCCGACCGAGGTCGGGATTTTGTTTAGAATATAAACGGCATACTGTATAGCCTCAAATCGTCGGCGCTGATAATGCTCATTGCCAGTTCGCCGTATGCGTTTTCCCTGAATTCCTTCGGTATTTCATTTCTCGGAACATAAAACGGCACAGGGAAGCTGTTGAAAAGGTCTGCGTTGAAAGGCATCACTCTGTGGATCATCTTTTCCCCTCCTCTATCATATCATGCAGGGCTTTGAGAGCGTCTTTAAGGCTTCCGACATGGTCTATAAGCCCTATATCGACAGCCTGGTCGCCGCTGACTATCGAGCCTATATCGTTTAAAAGCTGGCCGTTTGTCGTCATAAGCCGCTTCATCACATCGGCCTGTATATGGGAATTACTGGTAACAAAGTTAATTATCCGTTCCTCGATTTTCTCAAAATAGGTCATAGTCTGCGGCACACCTAAAATCAGACCATTCACCCTGACAGGGTGGAGAGTCATGGTGGCTGTCGGCGTTATGAAGCTTTTTCTCGTCGACACAGCCAGCGGCACACCTATCGAATGTCCGCCGCCCAAAACGAGGGAAACTGTCGGCTTGCTCATCCCTGCGATCATCTCGGCAATGGCGAGCCCCGCCTCCACATCTCCCCCGACAGTGTTGAGCAGCACAAGCACGCCGTCGATTTCGTCGCTCTCCTCCACGGCGGCAATGCTTGGGATAAGATGCTCATATTTTGTGGCTTTCGTCTGGGGCGAAAGTTCCATGTGCCCCTCTATCTGCCCTATTATCGTCAGGCAGTGAATGCGGTGCTTTCCGTTTTTTACAGTTACGGCACCGTCGCCCTTTTCGTCTATTTCGGTCTGGTTTACATTGGTTTTTTCTTCATTTTCCATTAAAAAACACCCCTTTTGTAGTTTTTACGAAAGGGGTGCGGTTATGTTTTGAAAGTTTTGGAAATAAAGAAGTGAATAGTGAAGAAGTGCGGTGTGATAAATCACATCGGATAGTTTTCGTTCCCTCCGTCACTGCTTAACACCTCCCTCTGCGAGAAGGAGGCAAAGATACTGTATGTCATTCTGAGGCAAAGCCGAAGAATCTCCAGCGTTTGGCACAATCCTGTAGGGGATGGCATTTATGACGTCCCGCGGGCGGATGAGGGCATCCGCCCCTACTGAACTAATTATAAATCACCTGATCGCAGTATTTTTTGAAGAAATCGGCAGGCATCTGGTTTGCAAGGCGCTTTTTCGCCTGCTCCTCAGTTATGCCGTCACGCTTCATAATTCGTGCTATGCAGGTGTCTTCGTCAGCCACAACTGCCACAAGCTTTGTGCAGTAAAGATGAAGTCCGCTTTCAAAGAGTGTCGGCGCATCGAGCCAGAAATCAACGAGCGGGTCTGCATCTATTATACGCATGATTTCCTTGACTATGTGGGAGTGTGTAAGCTTGTTGAGTTTTTCCAGTTTCTCCCTGTTGTTAAATACAGCTTTTGACAGTTCGCTCTTTACGATTTTACCGTCGATATAACATTCGGGGAAGTTTTTCGCAAGGTCGCGAGTCATTTCACAATCGGTTTTCAGCATCTCTGCATAGAGCTTATCACAGTCGATAAGCCGTCCGTTTTCGCTTAATTTCCGGGAAATATAGCTCTTTCCCGAGCCCGAACGACCTACAACGCCGACAATTCTGCGTGTACGAAGGTCGACTATGCTGCCTTCCGCCGACTTTCTGAGGCGGTTTACCGTGGCGAGAGCCTTGCCGTATTCACGGGGGCACTGAACATAGATTTTCTCGACATTCTTCTTGTCCAGCTCGCGGAATGCAGAAAACAGCACGTGCGCCTGCATATCCTTGTCATAGCTCATACCGAAGTCGATTTTTTCGCAGGTAAATTCGTCGATAAACTCGGAGAATACAAGCACGCCGTCCTTTTCTGTGACACACTCCTTTATATAATTATATGTATCGACAGGCGAGCCGCAAATCATATTGACCTGAGCCTTAGGCGCATAGTGGCGGTATTTCATACCGGGAGATTTCGGCGCTTCGTCTTTGCGGATAGCTGTCTTGGAAACACGCTGCACACCTTCTTCGCCCAACACCTCGGCCATCATATCAATGGTGATTGCCCCCGGACGGAGAATTACGGCAACGCTGTTTGTTGTATCAACAACCGTCGATTCAACGCCGATATCGCAGGAGCCGCCATCGAGGACAGCCTCAATTTTCCCGTTCATATCGTCCCATACATGGATAGCCTCTGTAGGGCTTGGCTTGCCCGATGTATTTGCAGAAGGCGCTGCAACAGGCACTCCTGCTTCTCTTATAAGCTCAAGCGCCACAGGATGGGCAGGCATTCTTATGCCGACAGTTGGCAGGCCGCCCGATGTGACATCAGGGATACACGGATTTTTGTCGACGATAATCGTAAGCGGACCTGGCCAGAAAGCCTCGGCCAGCTTTTTTGCTATCTCATTTGGATAGCCGTATTTTGCAAAATCATTTTTATCAGCAATATGAACGATGAGAGGGTTATCCTGCGGTCTGCCCTTTGCCTTGAAGATATTTTCAACGCTTTCGGCATTGAGGGCATTTGCGCCCAGACCGTATACAGTTTCTGTAGGCATAGCAACAAGACCGCCATCGGCTAAAATAGCCGCCGCAGTCTTTATCTCATCTTTATTTATCGCGTTTAACATTAAAGTATTCATTTTAGAAGAACTTTCCGCAGAAGTGCTTTTCATAGATGTCCATGGCTTCAGCTATGATTTCTTCTGCTTTTTCCTTGCCATAGGTTTCAAATGTGGCAGTAGTTTTATTTTCAAGGCTTTTGTAAACTTCAAAGAAGTGTACCATTTCGCTGGAAACATGAGGCGGAAGCTGGGAAATATCCTTATAGAAGTTCCATGTAGGGTCCTCCACAGGGATGGCGATAATCTTATCGTCAGCTTCACCGTTATCCAGCATACGCACAACGCCGATAGGATAGCACTTGACCATAATGAGTGGGTCGAGCGACTCCGAACAGAGCACAAGAACATCGAGAGGGTCCCGGTCCTCGGCATAGGTGCGTGGAATAAAGCCATAATTTGCAGGATAGTGGGTGGAAGTATAGAGAATACGGTCAAGTCTTAAAAGTCCTGTTCTTTTATCAAGCTCATACTTTTTCTTGCTTCCCGAAGGAATTTCAACAACAGCCATAAATTTGGACGGTGTTACGCTTGACGGATCGATATCATGCCAGATATTCATTGTGTGTCCTCCTTGATTATTTGATTACATACATAAATGACGCCATACGCGCGGCGATTACATACACGCTTTGCGTGATTACATACTATGCCTTACGGCATAATTAAGGTGCCTGCGGCGCATTGAATAATGCTGGACGTTGACGAGCACCGTCCCCTACCGGATTGTGCAAAAGCCGATGTAGGGGATGGTGCTTGCGACATACCGCGGGCGGGCACAGAGGCACCGCCCCTACATTATCACACGGACGAGCAATGCTCGCCCCTACAGGTTTTGTGCGTAAGGGGGTGGAAAGCTTCTTCACATTCGTTCAGAATGACATTTGTAGTGGAGGCGTTCCGCCTCCCGCGGACCGTCGGGGACGCCGGTCCCTACAAGATTGTGCAAATGACTTGGGACTCCCGCACATAACATAAATGGACGGAAAGACACCACTTTCCGCCCATATTTTAATTACTGATTCTGGCTCTGGAGCTTTTCAGCCTGAGCAGCAGCTGTGAGGGCGGTGATGATTTCATCAAGGTCGCCGTTCATAACAGCCTCAAGACGGTGGAGTGTAAGACCGATACGGTGGTCTGTAACACGGCCCTGAGGATAGTTATATGTTCTGATACGTTCACTTCTGTCGCCGGAGCCGACCTGGCTCTTTCTTTCAGCAGCCATCTTGGCATCATTTTCCATACGCTTTGCTTCGTAAAGCTTTGTACGGAGGATCTTCATAGCCTTATCCTTGTTCTTGTGCTGGCTGCGTTCATCCTGACATTCAACAACAACGCCTGTTGGCAGATGTGTGATACGGATAGCAGATTCAGTCTTGTTAACGTGCTGACCGCCTGCGCCGCCCGAACGGAATGTGTCGATCTGGAGGTCTGCAGGATTGATGTCGATTTCAACATCTTCAGCTTCAGGAAGAACGGCTACTGTAACAGCAGATGTGTGGATACGGCCGGAGCTTTCTGTTTCAGGAACACGCTGAACACGGTGTGCGCCCGATTCATACTTGAACTTGGACCATGCGCCAACGCCTTCGATGGAGAAGGAAATTTCCTTGATACCGCCAAGCTCTGTTTCGTTGAT
>SVKW01000115.1 GCA_015068285.1 Oscillospiraceae bacterium
CTATAAAATCCGTCGGAGACACATATTCTCAGCCTTCCCCTTGATTCACACCCCAACAAGCAGGCTTGTCGGGGACCCCGTTTGGGAAGGGGGCGCCGTAAACGGCACTAGCTTCGCGTCGCCGCACTGCGGTGGATGAGGTGCCCCAACGGGGCGGAGGGAGCGAAACCCTATCCAATGTGACTTTGTCACACATTCTCAGAATGACACAATTCGGACGAGCAATGCTCGCCCCTACGCACCATCTCTAATGTTTGCCTGTGGCAAACATATCGCATCTGCTTTGCAGATATATCGCTCAGTGAAGCTGAATATCGCGCACCGCAGGTGCATATCGCTTTCTCGTAAAGTATCCACTGATTAAATCAAAAGCAAGTTCATCGGTGGCTCTTTTTCCGTCATTGATGCCTAAAAAGCCTCGTTAATACATACAGTATTGCCTGCGTTTTTTAGCCATTCTGACGAAAAAATATCTAACCGCTGAACTCACTCTGATTCAATCAGCGGCTGCTATGCGGAAACACAACAATTCCAGGAGTTAACAAACAAATTATGTCATACAATCTTTTCAGACAGATACCAAAAACAGACGAGCTGCTCGGCATGGAAACCATAACACAGCTCATCGAAAAGCACTCTCACAATCTCGTTCTCGACGCTGTAAGAACGGTGCTCGAAACAGTGCGTGAAGGCATTAAAAACGGCGTTATTATGGAAATCAACGCCGATATCATCGTAAAGATGATAGTCGATACAGTGGATAAGATGACAACACCATCCTTGCGTACAGTAGTCAACGGCACAGGTGTCATCCTCCACACAAACCTCGGTCGTGCCCTCCTTTCCAAGGAAGCAATCGACGCTGTTATCGACGTTGCAACAAACTACAACACACTCGAATATGACCCTGAAGAGGGCAGACGCGGCAGCCGCTATACACATATCGAAGCTCAGATCTGCAAGCTGTGTAATTGTGAAGCAGCTATGGTTGTAAATAACAACGCCGCAGCAGTTATGCTCATTCTCGGCGCTATCACAAGAGGCAAGGAAGTCCCTGTTTCCCGCGGCGAGCTTGTTGAAATCGGCGGCTCTTTCCGTGTGCCTGAAATTATGGAACAGTCGGGTACAATCCTCAAGGAAGTCGGCGCTACAAACAAGACACATCCACGCGACTACGAAAACGCTATCAATGAAAATACAGGCGCGCTCTTAAAAGTCCACACAAGTAACTTCAAAATCATGGGCTTTACAGAAAGCGTAAGCCTTTCCGAAATGGCAGAAATCGCTCACAGCCACGGTCTCCCGCTTATCTATGACCTTGGCGGCGGCTCTTTTGCAGACCTTTCTGTCCTCGGCATCGAAGGCGAGCCTACTGTATTTGAATGTGCAAAGACAGGCGCAGACATCATCTCCTTCTCGGGCGACAAGCTTTTCGGCGGACCTCAGGCAGGTATCATCATCGGTAAGAAGCAGTATATCGACAAGATGAAGAAGCACCCACTCACACGCGCATTCAGATGTGACAAGATGACAATCGCAGCTATCTGCGCAACTCTCAATGCCTATAACGATATGGAAAAGGCAAAGAAGGAAATCCCGACACTCCGGATGATCTTTATGTCCAATGAGGAAATGCTCCGCAAGGCTCAGGCTCTCCAGAAGAAGCTCAAGGCTATCAATGGTCTCGATGTTCAGGTTGTGAGTGAGCTTGCCCAGGTTGGCGGCGGCTCTGTACCATCCCAGATGCTCCAGACAAAGTGCGTTTCCATCAAGGCTGAAAATATGAAGACAAGCGAGCTTGAAGAAAAGCTCCGCCATCTCAAGCGCCCTATCGTAACACGCGTTGCGCGCGACAGAGTGCTTTTCTGCATGAGAACAACAAAGAAGGAAGATTTCGGTTACATTTATGACAGTTTGAAGTCTGTCTTAGGAGAATAAATGAACAACAATATTATTATCGGCACAGCCGGTCATGTTGACCACGGCAAGACAAGCCTTATCAAAGCCCTCACAGGTATCGAAACAGACCGCCTCAGAGAAGAAAAGAAGCGCGGCATCACAATCGAGCTGGGTTTTGCATATATTGACCTTCCACAGGGGCTCAGAGCCGGTATCATCGACGTACCTGGCCACGAAAAGTTCATCAAGAATATGCTGGCAGGCGCAGGCGGCATTGATATCGCCCTGCTCATCGTGGCAGCCGACGAAGGCGTAATGCCTCAGACAGAAGAACATCTTGAAATCCTCTCCCTCCTCGATATCAGAAAGGGCGTTATCGCTCTGACCAAAACCGATATGGTGGACGAAGAATGGCTTGAGATGATGAAGGAAGAAGTTGCCGAAAAAATGCACGGCACATTTATGGAGGATGCAAAAATCATCCCTGTTTCTTCCTATACAGGCGACGGCATTCCTGAGCTTCAGGCAGAGCTTGCAAAGCTTGCGGGCGAATGTGAGCCAAAGAATGAAACAATTCCGTTCAGAATCCCTGTCGACAGAGTTTTCTCGGTCGACGGCTTCGGCACGGTTATCACAGGTACACTCATCGAAGGTGTTGTCAAGGAAGGCGACACAGTCACAATCTATCCTGACAAGATCGAATCCAAGGTCCGCGGCATTCAGGTTCATTCCCAGCCTGTAAAGCAGGCATATCCTGGCCAGCGAGTGGCTGTCAACCTTGCAGGTGTCCATAAGAGCGAGCTTGAACGCGGCGATATCATCGCGGCTCAGGATTCCATGGATACATCCATGATGCTCGACGCACTTTTGAAAGTAACTGCAGATACAGAACGCCATATCAAGAACGGCAGCCGTCTCCATTTCTATCACGGCAGCCGCGAAATCCTCTGTAAGGTCGTCCTTCTCGATAAGGATGAACTCATCAAGGGCGAGCAGGCTTATGCCCAGATTCGTCTCGAAGAAAATGTCTCCCTCAAGTCGGGTGACAGATTTGTCGTAAGATTCTATTCTCCGCTTGAAACAGTTGGCGGCGGCGTTATTTTAGACGCAAATCCAAAGAAGCACAAGCGCTTCGATGAAAATGTCATAGCTGATATGAAGTCGAAGGAAACAGGCACAATGCAGAATAAGATTGCTCTTTCCATCAAGGAGCACAGCAAGCAGTTCCTGCCTATCGAAGATATCAAGAAGCGTATCGCCATCACAGACGAAGAATTCAATAAAAAAATCGAAAACCTTGTAAAATACAAGGAAATCATCAGGCTCACACCGAAGATTTACCTCCACAAGGACTATATTGCCGAGCTTAACGGCAAGTGTATTATGATGCTTAAAGAGCACCATAAGAACTTCCCGCTGCAGGCAGGTATCCGCCGTGACGAGGTGGCTTCCAAGCTTATCAGAAATGCAGATGCAAACCTTGCAGCGGCAATCCTTGCCGAAGTGTGCCATCTCGGCGACATCAAGACTGTCGACGGCATCATGTCCATGAAGGACTTTGAGCCAAAGGCAGAGGGCGGCAACAAGGCTCTTATGGACAAGCTTGAAAAGGCATATATTGACGCAGGCTTTACTCCTGATGCAACAGATGCAATGATGGCATCTCTCAAGGCAAAGCCAAATGAAGTGAAGGAAGTCTATAATTCCCTTATCAAGGGCAAGAAGCTGGTGAGAATCGATGCGTCGCTCACACTTCACATCAGCGTTTTTGAAAAGGCTGTTGAGCTTATTTCCGAACAGATAAATAAGGACGGCAAGATTACTCTCGCCCAGTTCCGTGACCTTATCGGAACATCGAGAAAGTATGCAATGCCTGTTCTCGAATACTGCGATAATGCAGGTTATACAAAGAAAATCGACGATTATCGTGTAAAAGGTCCTAAAATGGCATAAAAGTTATTGACACTTTATCAATTTTATTATAAAATAAAAGGGTATGGTTGATATAATCTCATAAAGATTTTACCTTATACGCGAAACAGAAAAGCTCATATAGATTTTGCAAAATGATGGATTTATCCCACAATAGCCTTCCCCTTGATTCACACCCCAACAAGCAGGCTTGTCGGGGACCCCGTTTGGGAAGGGGGACCGCGTTAGCGGTGGATGAGGTGTAGCCGCAAGGCGTCTATTCAATTCTCTACATCTTCCTTGCCTCCCCTGTGCAAGGGGAGGTGTCACACAAATGTGTGACGGAGGGGTTGTCAGCCGCAGGCACAAATTCCCTTGCCTAAAGGAAGGGGGACTATCGAAAGCACCCACCCCACAGCCTCCCTTGCCTAAAGGGAGGGGGACCGTCGAATGACGGTGGAGGGATTGTCAATCGAAACATTTCGCTGGTTATCAATCCACCACAGCAAAATCAGACCGGGCAAACAAAAAAATAATCAGAAAGGGAGGTATGTAATGGATAAGATCATTATAGGACTTATTGCTCTCGTAATAGGTGTTATCGGTGGCGCCATCTTCGGTTTTATGTACCGCAAGAACTCTGCTGAAAAAGAAATCGGCAGCGCAGAAGATGAAGCCAAGCGTATCATAAATGATGCCATCCGCACAGCCGAAGCCAAGAAGCGTGAAGCTCTTGTTGAAGCTAAGGATGAAATCCATAAGAGTCGCTCTGAGTTTGAAAAAGAGTACAAGGAACGCAGAAGCGAACTCCAGAAATCAGAACGTCGTCTTCTCCAGAAGGAAGAAAATCTCGACAAGAAGTACGAAACTGTTGAGCAGAAGGAAGAAAAGCTCAACGCAAAGATCAAAGAAGCAGACAAGCAGCTCGATGAGATAAATCAGCTCAAGAAGGGCCAGCTTGAAATGCTGGAAAAGATTTCCGGCCTCACAAGTGAGGAGGCAAAGAATCTTATCGTCAAGCAGGCTGAGCAGGATGCAAAGCATGACGTGGCGGTCAAGTACAAGGAAATCGAACGTCAGCTCAAGGAAGATGCAGATGCAAAGGCTCGTGAGCTCATCTCTCTCGCAATTCAGAGATGCGCATCCGACCATGCTTCCGAAGCTACAGTTTCTGCCGTTTCACTTCCAAATGACGAAATGAAGGGCAGAATCATCGGTCGTGAAGGCCGTAACATCAGAACTCTCGAAACTCTCACAGGTGTTGACCTCATCATCGACGATACACCGGAAGCTATCACAGTTTCCTCCTTCGACCCTGTAAGACGTGAAGTTGCACGTCTCACACTTGAAAAGCTCATCATCGACGGACGTATCCACCCAGCCCGCATCGAAGAAATGGTTGAAAAGTCCAAGCGCGAGGTTGAGCAGATCATCAAGAGCGAAGGTGAAAGAGCTCTCTTTGAAACATCCATCCACGGCATCCATCCAGAACTCATCAAGATCCTCGGCAGAATGCGTTTCCGCACAAGCTACGGTCAGAATGTTCTCAACCACTCCATCGAAGTTGCTCACCTTTCCGGTCTCCTTGCAGCAGAGCTGGGCGCTGATATCAATATCGCAAAGCGCGCTGGTCTCTTGCACGATATCGGTAAGTCTGTCAGCCACGAAATGGAAGGCACACATATCCAGCTCGGTGTTGAACTTGCAAGAAAGTACCGCGAAAGCGAAGCTGTTATCCACGCTATCCACGCTCACCACGGTGACGTTGAACCTGAAACAGTTGAAGCCTGCATCGTTCAGGCAGCCGATGCAATTTCCGCATCCCGTCCGGGCGCAAGACGCGAAAATCTTGAAAACTACATCAAGCGTCTTGAAAAGCTCGAAGAAATCGCTTCCAGCTTTGACGGCGTAGAAAAGTCCTTCGCATTCCAGGCAGGTCGTGAAGTGAGAATTATCGTTAAGCCTGAATCTGTCAGCGATGACGATATGATCCTTCTCGCACGCGAAATGTCCAAGAAGATCGAAGCTGAGCTTTCCTATCCTGGTCAGATCAAGGTTCATGTCGTCCGTGAAACACGCGTTGTCGACTACGCAAAATAAATTGCAAAAAAGTATATCCAAAGGCTCTCCATCAGGGGAGCCTTTTTCTTGTCCCTCTGTCATCTTCCTTCTGCAACTATTCTACACCCTTTAAGCGAAATAAATAAACGAAACATTTCGTGTAAATAACTGGGAAATATAAGCCTGCCGTTCTTCCCTCTGTATGTCACTCTTAACTCTATATGTCATTCTGAGCGTATGCGAAGAATCTTCCCACTCCAACAGCACAATCCCTGTAGGGTCACGGCGTGCCGTGACCGCGGACAAATCGTGATTTGTCCCTACAAAAACCATGTAGGGGACGGCGCTTGCCGACGTCCCGCAAAGCCGTAGGCGCCTCTATATACCTGCCTCCCTCTGACGAGGGAGGTGGCTTGCGTAAGCAAGACGGAGGGAGAGAAATAAAAAACCCAAACACAAAAAATCAATCACATCACACGCGCGCACGCGCTATTGTTTCCTTTAATTTTTTATTATATTATTTATATTATATTATTTAACGGCAAAATCGCGTATAGAAAACATACCGTATTTTTCCTGTGAACGCGCAGAAATTTTCCCCTGTATGGAAAAAAATTTCCCCTGAAATCGCTTTCAACGGAAAAAATTTTCCCCGTATGGAAAATAATTTCCTGTGTCACAATTATGTATGCGGGCGGATTATTCCGCCCTTTGAACTATCTGCACCTTCCGCATCTGCGGCAGGAATAATTGCCGTTTGTGCGAGTGTAACCGCAAGGCGTGTTGCTTGTGTCGTAAGCATTGAATCCATTGCAGCCGTTACAACTGTTACAGCTGTTACAGCTGCTACAGCCGTTGCTGCAATTATCTTCGCAGCCGCCGAGATTTTCAGCGATACATTCCACAGCCTGTGCAATATCCTTCAGCAAATCAATGGCGT
>SVKW01000116.1 GCA_015068285.1 Oscillospiraceae bacterium
CTTGCACAGGGGAGGCAGGAGGGCTTTGGAGGTCATTATGACTTTATATGAACAAATCTACCTTTCGATTAAAAAAGATATTCAATCGGGGTTACTCAAAAGCGGGCAGAAGCTGCCCAGCAAGCGCCGTCACGCTTTTGATTTAGGTGTCAGCATCAACACGGTTGACGCCGCTTACAGCCAGCTCCAGAGCGAAGGCTACATAATTATGCGCCCGAAAAGCGGCTGTTATGTGGCAAAATTAGACCCATTGCAGCATATTGAGCTTACTCATGAGCACACCGAGCAGAAAAGCCACGATTTTGCTTATGACATCGACTTTTCGCCTTCCGATGTGGATACGGAAAACTTTCCTTATGCTCTGTGGCGCAAGCTTTTAAGGCAGAATTTCGATGAAATTGACCCGTTTCTGCTGAAATCCCCCGATTATCAGGGCGATATTGCATTAAGAACCGCCATCTGCGCCTATCTTTCCCAGTCGCGAAATATCGAAGCCGACCCACAGTATCTTGTCATCGGCAACAGCACTGCCGCACTTTTACGCTGTATCTGCGGTATGCTGGGCAATACCCATGTGCTTGCTTCGGAAAACCCTGTTTACAACACGGCATACTCCATATTTTCTGCCATGGGAGGCTCATGCATCTCGATTGATGCCGTTTCCACCTCGAAACTGGTGAAAAATCTTGAAGATTCCAATGCGGATATTTTTTATGTCACTCCGTCACATCAGTTTCCTCTCGGTCACAGCCTGCCGCTGGCAACCCGAATCGAACTGCTTAACTGGGCGGCGAAGGACGACCGCTATATAATCGAGGACGATTACGACAGCGAATTCCGTTACAGCTCCAAGCCGCTTCTGCCCATCAGGAGTATGGACAAAAACGGCAAGGTCATTTATATCGGTACATTTTCCAAGTCAATTTCGCCGAGCCTCAAGCTGAGCTATGCCCTGCTTCCGCCATCTCTTATGAAGATTTTCCGCGAAAAAGGCAGGCTTTATCTTTCGTCGGTTTCACGGCTTGAGCAGAATGTTGTTCACAGCTTTATGTCGGGCGGATATTTTGAGCGCCATCTCAACCGTATGAGGAATATTTACCGCAAAAAGCGCCAGCACCTTGTTTCTCTGCTTTCACAGCACAGGCAGGTGGAAATTCTCGGTGAAAATGCCGGTCATCACATTCTCATTCGCATTAAAGGTTTAAGCGAAAGCCAGATGGTTGAGCTTGCCAAAATCGAAAAAATCAGGGTTTACCCCGTTTCAAGCTATTTTATCGGCGATGTTGAGTCGAAATATGAATCATCGGTGCTTCTGGGCTACGGCGCTCTGAGCGAAAAGCAGATAGAAGAAGGGGTTAAAAGGCTTATGAAGGTCTGGGGAGTGTAGCCGCCCTTCAGTCGGAGTGAAGAGTTAATAGTTAAAAGTGAAAAGGTATAGTGCCTGCGGCGCAATTGAATAGGACTCTCCCTCCGTCTTGCTACGCAAGCCACCTCCCTCCTCAGAGGGAGGCAAGAAAAGCCAAAAGCCTCCCCTATGAATTCACCCCACAAAGCAGGCTTTGCAGGGACCCCATTATCGGGGAGGTGTAAATCGCAGAACTGACGGAGAGGGTGCAAACCCATTTAATAAATGGTATGTCGCAAGCGACTCCCCTACGATTAACCACGCAAGAATAACTGTAGGGGCGAGCATCGCTCGTCCGCGGGACATTTGTAAATGTCTCCCACAGCAGCTTGACCGTCTTACGCTATTTCCTCTTGCATTTTTATGCTATCGGGGGTATAATTTTACCATAAAATAATTTCCACAAGGAGAACACTATGAAATACAATTTTGACCCGATGTATATCATCGACTGCTTCAAGGAAATCGTAAATGTTCCAAGCCCTGTCGGCTACTATGTGCAGATGAATCCTGTCATCGAAAAGATTGCCGCTCGCTTCGGCTACACAGTTACATACGATAACAAGAGCACTCCTTACATCACAATCGAAGGCGAAGACAACTCCAAAACTGTTGAAATTGCCTGCCATCTCGACACTATCGGCATGATGGTAAAGCGCATCGACGCAAACGGCATGATTCGTGTCCGCAACACAGGCGGTGTCAACTGGCAGAGCTTAGAGGGCGAAACTGTCACAGTTTATACACGCGACGGCAGAGAATACACAGGTCTTATGGCTTGCCAGAGCCATTCCGTTCATGTATTTGACGACGCAAGAACACTTGCCCGCGACGAAAATACAATGATGATCATTCTCGACGAAGATATCAAGAGCGAAGCTGATGTACGCGCTCTCGGCATCCGTCACGGCGATATGGTTGCGGCCGACCCAAGATGCACATTCACAAAGAACGGCTACCTCAAGTCCCGTTTCATCGACGACAAGGCGGCTGTTGCCTGCGCATTCACACTTCTCAAGTATCTCACAGAAAACAATCTCAAGCCAAAGTACAAGACTCTCCTTGCATTCCCATATTCGGAAGAAATCGGCACAGGCGGCACTTATGTACCAAGCGAGGTTTCTGAATATGTTGCTATCGACATCGGTCTTATCGGCCCTGACTACGACGGCAACGAACATTGCGTAACTATCTGCTGCAAGGACAACACAGGTCCTTACGATTATGAGCTTACATCCCGTCTTGTAAACACAGCGGAAAAGATCGGCACAAATTATGTGACTGACATTTTCTACCGCTACGGCACAGACGCAAGCGCAGCTCTCAAGGGCGGCAACAACATCAAGGCGGCGGCATTCGGTATGCCTGTTTACTGCAGCCACGGCGTTGAACGCACACACATCGACAGCCTTATCAACACAGCAGAGCTTATGATCGCATACGCTCTCGCAGAATGGGAAAAGTAATCTGACACATAATAAAAAGACACTCCGTACGGGGTGTCTTTTGTTTTTTTATTAAATAGACGGGCTATGCCCTACACCCCTCCACCATCCTACGGATGGTCCCCCTCCCCTTAACAAGGGGAGGCACGTAGAAAGATGGGGTGTCTTTTTATGCTTGATCTGATTTATTCTTTTTCCAATGGGAATGTGACCTGCCATGGGCCTTCGGTGAGATTACTGCAAAGAACCATATCGGCAAAAATCTCGTAATCATCCACATTTTCCTGCGTAATATCGAAGATATATTCCTCATAGCTGCCGATTTTGTTCTTATCCCAGAAGGCTATATTTACAGCGCAGTTTATAACATTACCATCAGTATCTCTGAGATGCACAGAGCCGTGATTATCGGTGTTCAGAATATCCTCATAATACATCTGAATGTGAAGCCTGCCGTTATGCCAGCCGACAGCGGTAAGGCTTGCGCCGCCAAAATCTGTAATCGGCATATCAAACGGCACAAGGCAAGGGGTGTCTTTTACTTCCTCAATATCAATTCCAATGCCGCCTCCGCCGCGGAAACGGACGTATTTTTGTGCTTTTGCCTGATTTTTCAGCAGATTTTCGTCAATTTCAAGAGGCAGAGCCTCAATATTCTGCTTGCCGCTTAAAAACTCGTTCACCGTGAAAGTTATCTTGCTGCCCTGTATTTTTTCGCCATTCCATTGGGAAATGTGAACGAGGAATGTGGCGGTTTTATTTTGCTCATCATAGCTTATCCGTTTGCAGGTAGCCGCCGAATCAAAGGGGCGATTTATCGAATAGGAGTCAAAAAGGTCGGCAGTTTCGTCTATCCTGTCGCCCTCAATATCGGTAAGCCCGATATAAATTTCTGCCTCGCTGTCGTGGACATCTGTCGAGATTACCTCCATAACAATTCCGTTGTTTTCATCCTGCATACGCACAGGCTTCATTTTCTGGGCGATTTCGGGGGAAAGAGCATACATTATATTATATACCATCTCGTTTTCGGCAGCCAGAACTGGGGTAGTGATGGTGAAAATCAAGGCTATAGTCGCGGCGATTATCAGCGGTTTCGGCGAAAAACGACGGCGTTTTTTCTCGCTTATGATGAGAAATTCATCGTCAATTTCATTCATTGCATCTAAAATCATATCAGTTTTCATAGAAAATACACTCCTTTTTAAGATTTTCAGCCAGTTTTTTGCGGAGCCTGAAAAGCTGTGACTTGATTTTATTCTCACTTACGCCGAAGCGATCTGCAATATCCCTGACAGACTCAAAATAAAAGTAGCGGAGCACAAAAACCTCACGGTCATTCTGCCTTAAACCGCCGAGAAAAGCGTTCAGAACACGGCTTATTTCGGCTTTTTCTATACACTCATCGAGAGAAAAGTCTGCAAGGCTGTTTTCAAGCTCATCAAAGGCTATGTTATAGCCGCTACGCTTGTCGGCAGAAAGATAGCGCACACGGCTTATGCTTATGCGGCGGGTAAGCTTTGTGAGAAAAGCCTTGAAAATATCCGGCTTGTGAGGCGGTATGGTATCCCATGCGGCTTTGTAGGTGTCCTGCACACATTCTTCCGCATCTTCATGGGCAGAAACTATGTTTTTTGACACAGTATACAGGTATTTTCCGTACTTTTCAGCGGTTTTTGCTATGGCGCTTTCATCGCGTTCCCAATACAGGGCGATTATGCTTCTGTCATCCATTTCATCAGCTCCTTTCATAATAATAAGTCGCAGTTTATTCAAATTGGTTGCGCAAAACCGAGATTTTTTCCGATTTAACAGCAAAGCTTCTCCGTATGCATTGCATTCCTTTGCAATATATGCTATAATCATCATACACTATATTGAAAGGGGAAATTATATGAAAAAGAAAAATAATATTATCGTAACTATATTTCTCATATACATAATTGCAATTATTTATTTTGCAGTAACAACCCCTCACGATTCTTCTCTTGTCGATGTAGTTTCATTTTCCGAGAGAATGAAAAATGCAGATTATATGGATTTCTTCCTTACTTCTGCATTGCTTTCTGCTGTTTTTTACGGAATATATTATTTCCTCATGAGCAAATGGAACGTTGTCATAAGTTGTCCGTTCTGCGGCTCAATTCTTGAAATACGCAAAATAAAACTAAGATTCCCTGACGGTTTTCTCTGTGAGCAGACCTGCCAGAATTGCGGCAAGACATTCACCCCCGATGATAAAGGGTAAAATATAAATCAAAAGACACTCCTTCCTCCCCTTGTGAGGGGAGGGGGACCATCGTAAGATGGTGGAGGGGTAGTCACCTCATCAAAGTCAAAAAGACACTCCGTATGGGGTGTCTTTTTAGGTTATAAGTAATAGTTAAAAGTGAAAAAGTGTGGTGCCTGCGGAGTATTTGACAGACGGACCGCCGAGGACGTCGGTCCCTACAATATAAATTGTCAAACTTTCTGTTTTTACTCCACAACTATCTGCTTTACATTGGAAACGCTTCGTTTGCTGTTGGTGTCGCCAAAAACCACAAGACGTGCTTCTTCGCCCTCCACCATCATATAGGCCTTTCCGCTTTCCATGACTTCATCCTTGGAAACTTCAGCGCTATATGAATCGTCGGACACTACAGTCACCTTTGTAAAGTCCTCAATTTTCTTCATTGCAAGCAAATCTGCAAGAGAAATGCCCTTGCCGCTGACCTCGATTTCCTCGCCCTTGCCATTGACACGGATGCCCGAAACATCGTCTTTCTTCATATCGGAAATGGCAATATCGTGGCTTTTGCCGTTATAAATCAGCTCGACACAGCCTGCCGTCACTTCGTCACGTGTTGTGAGATGTATGCCAGCCGCAACTGCCGCAATGGCGATAAGAGCTGCAGCCATAATAATTATCTTCTTGTTTTTCATTATTTTATCACCTTTTTTAGTCTTTTCGTAAGCTCTGCCCCCAATAAGCCGAAGGCAAGTCCACTTACCCCTGCAACTGCAAGATAGAGCACGAGCACTACGCCCCACAAGCCGAAAACGAGGGCGTTTGCCGTGAATGCCGCCGAAACGGAAGCAAGCATATTTGTCATTGCGATACGCTCGGTGTCGGTCATTTTTAGTCTGCCGAAAATAATTCGTGCAATATCTGTAACAACCCCGGGCACAAAATAGCCTATTGGCATTAAAGCACCCATACTTCCCACTCTGCCCATAGCGAGAGCAAGCGCACCCTGCACAAGCCCCATCAGGCTTCCGCACCATTTCATATCGGCAAACTGACACGCTGTGACGAGAAACATTGTGGAAAAGGCTGTGCTTATTCCGCCGGGGATATGAAGGCTTTCGGTTATTATGTTGGCAAATGGATTTACCAGCTTTTTGACGAAAAGCCCCATGGTGCAGCAGAGCGCCATGAATATATACATTCTAAGCTTTGATTTCTTCATATTCCTCCGGTGTGTTGATGTTTTTCACCATATCCGCCATGGTTTCAGGCAGATTATACTGAATAATATCAGCCTTGTCAAGAGCGCGCATCAGGCGGTAATTGCCCTCTTTCAGGTATTCTTCAAAAATATCCGCCATTTTTCTGCGGTAAACGGCTGTCAGCGGGTGGGTGTGGTCATCGCTTACGGCAATAATGCCGTCGTGGCCGCCTAAATTATCCAGCAGAAGCTGATACAATTCAGCCTTTATAAGAGGCGTATCGCAGGCCGAAACGATGAGTGCATCGGCATCGCAGTTTTTCAGCGCGGCGTGAAGTCCGCCCATAGGGCCGCAGTTTTCAAATATATCGAAAACCCTGCCGCAGTCCTGCGGTATATTTTCAGTTTTTTCTGTGCAGGAAACCCTGACATCATCTGTCAGCTTTTTCAGCTCAGCAGCGATTATTTCTGTGAATG
>SVKW01000117.1 GCA_015068285.1 Oscillospiraceae bacterium
CTTCGCATATTTCAAAAGCATTTTCCATAATTGAATCAAGCGGAATTGTTCTCGCCATAAGTGCTTCTGCTGTTGTGACAATCATTCTGCTCGCACCATTGGCAATATTCCAGAGCGCATTTATCTTTTTCTGCTCAAATTCTCTCGAGAATTTTTCAATGTTATAAAACAAGAACTCCCTTGATGGCAGGAAAATACACTCCTCACCTGTAAACCCGCTTATATCAAGACAAACACTCTTTGCCGTTTCCTCATCTCTTGCAATATATAAAATCGGGCACGACAAAAAGCCCAAAAGCATGGACGCAATATTTGTTTTATGCACATGTGATACGCCATAAACAGATATTGGTGAAACATTTTGGGCTAACAATTTTGTCAGCGACTGATATTCGCTTAGTTTTTCGGTTTCATTTAATAAAACAGACATTTTTTACCTTTTAGTTATAGTTTAACTATATATTACCACTTTACTAATTAAATTTCTGTCGTGCTGCGTCGATTCCATTAGTAAGTATTTCTGCTACTATATCAGGCACAGTCTGAATGGTCTTGATGCTTTCCGCATCGATAGTATCGAGCACAAAATCAGCAAGGTCTTCCCCCGCTTCTTTGTTTGGAGCTCCCACACCGATTTTGATACGCGGAAATACATTCGTGCCAAGACAATAAATAATGCTCTTGATGCCGTTGTGACCGCCGTCACTGCCCGATGGTCTGATACGCACCTTGCCAGGTTTGAGAGAAATATCGTCATAAATTACAAGAATATTTTCCCTTTCAACTTTAAGAGCCTTGGAAAGGTCTCTTGCGGCTTCACCTGAAAGATTCATAAAGGTCTGCGGTTTTACAATGGCAACATTTTTACCTTCGATAACGCAAAGGCCGTAGATAGCCTTGCATTTTGTCTGGTTAAGTCTTCCTGAGCCATATTTATCCCACAGAACATCTGCCGCAAGGAAGCCTGCATTATGTCTTGTCTTTTCGTATTTGCTGCCCGGATTGCCAAGGCAGACAATCATATATTCAATTTTACCTGTTACCTCAGGCGCCTTTGGTTTTCTTCTGAAAATAACTGACACCCTTTCTGTTTTAATATGTCTGGAACATTCTCAAGATTTCTGCGAAGTCCTTTGTCTTTGTGAGAGCAAGCTGGAGAAGAATTCTTGCCTTCTGAGGATTGAGTGTGCCTGAATTGATGTAATTTTCAGGAGACTTTGCTCTCTTGGAAACATATCCGTTGCCGATTCTGGAGCAGCTTACGATAGGCTTCTTTTCCCTCTTTTTCTTAAGCTTCATGCCCCAGTCCTTGCTTGCGCCGCCGTTGCCTGCGCCTGCGATAACGATAGCTTCGCTGTTTTTGTATATGTAATCAAGTATCTTCACATCAGCATCAAGGTGGAAATATGCAATACCAACCTTTGGAAGGTCTGTAAGTTCAGATACGTCAAATTCTGTGTCAACTGTATGCTTTTTTGTGCTCTGATTGATGAAATAAACATTATCATCGTGGAGATAGCCAAACACACCGAAATCTCTGCCATCGAATGCATCTGTGCGGAATGTATTGATCTTCTGACCTTCACGAGCGCCCACGATACTGTCAGAGAAAGCAATGAGTACACCCTTGCCTACTGCGTCATCATGTGCAGCCAGAGCGACCGCCTGATAAAGATTCATAGGACCGTCTGCGCTGATAGCTGTTGCAGGTCTCATAGAGCCGACAACAACAACAGGCTTATTTGTCTTTACTGTAAGATTGAGGAAGTATGCTGTTTCCTCAAGAGTATCTGTGCCGTGTGTAACGACAAATCCATCAATATCCTCTTTTGCCAGCTTATTGATCTCATTTGCAAGATCGATAAGATTCTTGGATGTGACATTGTCACTTGCTGTATTCAAAAACTGTTTACCCTGAACCTCAGCGAGTTTTTCAATACCCGGAACACTGTCGATAATTTCCTGAACGCTTGCCTGTCCCGGCTTATATTCGGCCGATTTACCTGCCTGACCCTTGCCGGCAATAGTACCGCCAACAGCTAAAATCATTATTTTCTTCATATATAAAACTCCTTTGGCTATATATTTTTGACGACAACAGCAGGGCTTAATAGCCCTGCTGTAAATATAGTCTGTCGATTAGAACAAAGAGGAAACAGAGCTGCCTTCGTAAATTCTCTTGATAGCTTCTGTAAAGAGATCAGAGATAGAAAGCTGCTTGATCTTTTCGCACTTCTTGTGTTCAGGAAGTTCGATTGTATCGAGGATATAAACTTCCTTGATAACGCTGTTTTCAAGTCTTTCGATAGCTGGGCCGGAAAGAACGCCGTGTGTTGCGCAAGCATAAACAGCCTTAGCACCGCCGATTTCAACAAGAGCCTTTGCTGCGTTGCAAAGTGTACCTGCTGTATCGATCATATCGTCAATGATAAGAACTTCCTTATCCTTGATGTCGCCGATGATGTTCATAACTTCGGAAACATTAGCCTTCTGACGACGCTTGTCGATGATAGCGATAGGTGTATCGAGCTTTTCAGCGAATGTTCTTACACGGGAAACAGAACCGAGGTCTGGAGATACGCAAACGAGATCTGGATTGGACTTACCGAACTTTCTGAGGAAGTGTGGGATAAGAACTGTGATACCCATGAGGTTGTCCACTGGAATATCAAAGAAGCCCTGGATCTGAGAAGCGTGAAGGTCCATTGTAAGAACTCTGTCTGCACCTGCTGTTTCAATCATATCAGCAACGAGCTTAGCAGAGATTGGATCTCTTGCCTTGGACTTTCTTTCCTGACGAGCATATCCGAAATATGGGATAACTGCTGTAATGCTTGCTGCAGAAGCTCTCTTGAAAGCATCGATCATAATGAGTGCTTCCATGAGATTGTTATTAACAGGTTCACATGTGGACTGAATAAGGAATACGTCGCAGCCTCTTACAGATTCGCCGATAGAAACGGAAATTTCACCGTCGGAGAATCTGGATACTGTGCATTCGCCAAGTGTAAGGCCAAGGTTTTCAGCGATCTGCTTGGAAAGCTGAGGATTTGCATTACCTGCAAAAATCTTGATATTATTGCCGTGTGGAATCATATTGGTTTACCCCCAATTATTTAATATTTGTTTATTTTTAAAAATTATAATTTTCCTTCTTCTCTGCGCTTTTTAGCCCAGTCTGCCTTTGTATATTGTCTTGCACGGGCAACTGTAAGCGCCTGTTCAGGAACATTTTCAACAACAGTGGAGCCTGCTGCAACAAATGCACCGTCACCCACTTCGACAGGAGCAACAAGGTTTACATTACAGCCGATAAAGGCGTTGTCTCCGACTTTTGTCTTGTATTTATTCTTGCCGTCATAATTGACAGTAATCGCACCGCAGCTGAAGTTTACATTCTTGCCGATTTCGCTGTCGCCGATATAGGCAAAGTGAGAAATCTTTGTGCCTGTATCAATAACAGACTTCTTGATTTCGACAAAGTCACCGATTTTGACCTTGTTTCCGATTTCAGACTTCGGTCTTATGTAAGAGAACGGACCGACTGTTGTATTCTCACCTACTGTACTTTCGTAAACCTGGGAATTGTTGATCTTTGTATTTGCACCGATAACGCTGTCTGCAATAAGCGAATTAGGACCGATAACTGCATTTGCATGAATGTGTGTATTGCCGTAAATCTGGCAGTTAGGCATAATAACAGCGCCAGCCTCAATTACTGCAAGAGGAGAAATCATTGCTGTTGCAATATCTGCAATAAATACACCGTCATACAAAAGATTCTGGTTTACTCTGCCCTTGAGAATCTCCTGACAGAGATATGCGTTGAATGCGTTATCTGCCATATAAGCTTCATCAGCAGGCATATAGAATATCTTGAGCTGACATTCTTCGTTCATAGACTTTACAGAGCCCTTCGGAAGATATACAGCAACTCTTTCTTCACCGTTTTCGAGAGAAACAGGAATTGTTTCGCCCGAAAGCTCAGCAAGAGTATTTGCAGAAATACATACTGCAGGCTTATAAATGATGATAGTATCATTTTCAGGGTTAAAGTCAGCTTCTGTATAGAAAATATTTTCAGAAAGCTCTGAGCATACGCTTGTCAGAATATCTTTAGCTGATGTGAACAAGACAGGAATGTCAGGCCACTTTTCATTGAGAATTAAAATATCCATATTATCCTCCTATTTTAAATGCAAATGGATACACATATATTATACCATTTATTTTATTTTTTTCCACCCCTTTTTTTAAAGTTTACAAAAAACTTTTTTAATGGTATAATATGTGTTATAATAAATGAGTAATGTGGGGTTTTCTTAAATACATGAGTAAACTTAAAATAAATCTTCCTCAGGACGAAGCCAATATAGCGATATTACAGTCAAAAAATCCTGTTGCTGCTCTTCTCTATATTTACGGCGTTGTCAACGGCGGTATTATAGATACAGAAAAAGCTCAGAACGAATTATCGATAGATGAGTTTTCGCTCAATCGTGCAACAGATTCTCTTCTTGCTTTCGCAGTATGTTCTGTAAGCAACGAACAACCATCTTCAATTGATCCGACAAGTCAGGATCTTGCAAATCTTCGCAAGACCGACTATGGTTTCCGCGGAATATGCAATATTTACGAAAAGGCTCGCGGTGGGTATGCTACACAAAATGAGGTAACAGCTCTTTACAACATATACATAAATCTCAATATGTCACCTGATATGATAACTCTGCTTATCACTTCCCTCAAAGAACGCGACAGATTCAGCCTGCGTAATCTTGAAAAAACTGCTTATGAATGGCATGACGCAAATATAAACACATACGAAGCCGCCGAGCAGTATATGAATGAGAAATTTGCTCAGACAAATCGTTATCGTGATATTTTGAAACTTCTCAATATTACAGGACGCGATCCTGTGCAGAATGAAAAGAAATATCTCGATGAGTGGATAAACAAAAAAATTCCATCGCAGCTTATTTCTCTCGCTTATGAGAAAACCATCTATAACATTTCCGAACTGAGATGGCCGTATATCAACAAGATTCTTATGAACTGGCTTGATGCCGGATATAAAACTCAGGAAGACGTAAATAAAAACGAATCATCTTATCAGCGTAGCGGCAGCATAGTTTCCGATAAGACTCAGAAAACAAATCAGGCTATACTTCTTGAGGAATACAGCAAAAAGCGTCATGAACGTGAGCAGAAGGCCGCAAGCCTTATCAAGAAGCTTACCGAAACATCTCAGTCATTTGTTGAAAATGAACGTCACATCAAGCTTGTTTCACGTAAAATGGCAGGCGCGGCAATGTCCGGCGGTGATATGTCAATATTCAGGGAGCAACTCGATGACCTTAACCGCAAACGCGCCCAGATTATTTCAGCAAACGGGTATGATGTTAAGGATGTATTCCCTTCTCCCGATTGTCCTGTTTGTAATGACTATGGATTTATCGGCTCAACAATGTGTAAATGCTTTAAAGAAAAGCTTGAAAAAATGTAATTTATAAATAAACAGGAGGCTTTATGAATCAGGAATTATTAGAACAAAAACTTAAAAAAGCATTAGAGCTTGCTCCGCCAAATGTTTTCGACAAGGTTGCAAATCTTTACTTTGTTCCAACATTCTGCGGTGAACACGATTTTTTCTATAAGGATGAGCATTTTGTTGGCGAAGACAAGTGCCACAAGTTCTTCCTGGTAAATATGGAAAACGGCGAAAAAAGCGATCTTTTTGACCACATTATTCTTGGAAAACGTCTTTCCGACCATCTTGGCGAAGACATCAACCACAGAAAACTTCCTATCGAAAATGTCAAAAAGACTACGGAAGGTATTGAGTTTGAATACAAAAAGATCAGATATGCTTTCGCAAACAACAAGCTTACAGAAATCGAAAAGGTTCCTGTGCAGAAGCTCGTTATCTCCCCTGACGGCAAGTATGGTGCTTTCACACGCGATGAAAATGTTTTCATCAAGGATATGGCTACAGGTGAAGAAATTCAGATCACACATGACGGTTTTGCTCATTATGGCTATGCAGGCGTATTTGAAGGCAATGAAAATATCATCCGTGAAAAGCTTCTCGGCTATGTAAGACCAGCCGGTGTTATCTGGTCTCCTGACAGCAAAAAGCTGCTCACATACCGCATTGATGAAAGAGACGTAAAGGAACTCCACCTCATTCAGAACGTGCCTACAGACGGCTCTATGCGTCCAATTCACTATGCTTACAAGTATGCTCTCCCGGAAGACGATGTTGTAGCTATGGCTGAACTCTATCTCTGCGATATTGAAAAGAAGCAGAATACAATGGTTCTCGATAAGATCTACATCGACCTTTCCGAACCATTCAACGGCGGTTTCAAGGTTGCTGCATGGTCTGACGAAGGCAATAATTTCATTGCATGGAGAATGGACAGAGGTCATAAGAATGCCGAAGTATTTAAGATTGATTCCAATACTCTCGAAAAAGAACACATTTTCACAGAAACAGCAGACACATTCCTCTTCTTTGATTTCTACCGCGGCACATACGGCGGCGATCCACGTTTTGACAAGAACGCTATACGTCAGATGTGGTACAGCGAAGAAAAGAACAGACTTCTCTGGATCTCCGAGCGTGATGGTTACTATCACATCTATGATTACGATGTAAACGGCAAGCAGGTCAGAAAGCAGATCACAAGCGG
>SVKW01000118.1 GCA_015068285.1 Oscillospiraceae bacterium
GGCGTGAAGTCCGCCCATAGGGCCGCAGTTTTCAAATATATCGAAAACCCTGCCGCAGTCCTGCGGTATATTTTCAGTTTTTTCTGTGCAGGAAACCCTGACATCATCTGTCAGCTTTTTCAGCTCGGCGGCGATTATTTCGGTGAATGTCCTGCCGTCAAGCACAAGACCGCCCTTGTGGGCGCCCATGCGTGAGCTTTTGCCGCCTGCAAGAATAATGGCGGTTAATTTCATAAGCGAACTCCTTTTATATCGAATGAATTGCACACTATTAAATCTGTGCGAAGCACTCCTCGATTGCCCCAAGGCAATCACCCGCTCGAAGAGCGAATATTAAATGTGACTTGTCACACACAAGGGGTCCAGGGGCGCAGCCCTTGGTCCCGTGATCAAACTGCGTGTATTTTCACCCCAGACGACAGGTCGCCCGGGGACCCCATTTTCGTTTGGGCATTTTGCTTCTCCGGCGCCGAGTGGCGGCGTGCCTATTTAATCACTTGGGGTCCCCATTGAACAGGTTCAATGGGGTAAATCGCATAAAGAAGTCGTCGAAGACGCTCCACGCCTTGCGCGTGACGGGAAGCTTTCGATTTAATTAAAACCTTAATTTGCAAATAAGATTCAGGACACCTCATCCACCGCAAGCGGTCCCCCTTCCCCTCAAGGGGAAGGCTTCGGTGCGTCGAGGGCGCCGCACCCTGCAAGCTTTTGCAATATGCCAAATATCCCACCCTTGCGGATGGGATATTTTATAAATTACTCTATGCTAAGTGCTCCTGTCGGGCAGGCTCTTACGCAGGCTGGCTCAAGACCGTGTTTTACACGCTCTGCGCAGCCGTCACACTTGACAACCTTGCCGTTCTTATCGAATCTTACTGCGTCATATTCACATACTTCGAGGCACTTCTTGCAGCCGTCGCACTTTGTGATATCATCGATAATGACAAAGCCGTTTTCGTTCTTTACGAAAACATTGTGCGGGCAGGCATTGATACATGGAGCATCTTCGCAATGCACACAGCACTTTGTGACATATTTTACAAGACCTGTGCGAGGTGATGTGTACTTTTCGTGGATGCGTGGGGAAACAGCATCGACTACTGTTTCATCATAGTGCTGGTCCATGCAGGCTACGATACATGCAAGGCAGCCGCAGCATTTATCTTTATCACAAACAATCTTACTCATGGCACTTCTCCTTTTTCAAAAGACGGCAGCAATATGACTTGTATCCCGGGAAGCCGGAGATAGGATCGAGATATGTGTCATCCATAATATAGTTGATATCCTTATCGCCGAGGGCATGGTATACGTTTACAACGCCCTTGAGGTTTGATGTTGTATAAGCAACTGTCACATCGAGCTTGCCCATCGGAGTTTCGACGATAACTTCTTCGCCGTCTGCCATACCGAGCTTTTCAGCATCTTCTGGGTGGATTTCAACGAGAGGCCACTTTTCAAGGTTAGAAAGCCATGGATGGCGGTAGCTTCTTGAATGGAAGAGCTGAGGCTTTCTGCTGCCTGTTGCAAGAATGAGAGGGAACTCATCCATTGGAAGCTTTTCACGGAAATCGTGGAATACAGGCAAGCCTTCGTGGCCTTCCTTATCGCAGGAGCCGATTACGGAAGATACAAATTCGATCTTGCCCGATGGTGTCTTGACCTTTAAGATATCCTCAGTTGTCTTTGGAGTTGTCATATTTCTTGACTTGACGCCGAGAGGATTTGCCTTAAGTTCTTCAAGTGTTACGCCTGTAGCGGAAATCATCTTGCGGAGGTAGTCTTCATTATTATAAATTGGCTCATCGCCGCCGATTGTGATGCCCAGCTTTTCTGCAAGACCTGTGATGATGTCCATATCTGTTCTTGCTTCGCCCATTGGCTCAACAACATGGCCCTGATAGAAAATGGTATCGCCGCCTGTTACAGCAACCTGTTCTCTTTCAAGAGAGGACTGAACAGGAAGGATGATATCGCAGTACTTGCAGGATTCTGTCATGTAAATATCTGCATTTGCGACGAAGCCTATATTCTTGAGAGCTTCTTCAACTCTGTCAACACGAGGCCACATATGGTGATTCATGCCGAATGCAACGAGAGTTTCCATCGGGTATTCGCCCTTGCCTTCAAGGTAGTCGGCGATTTTTGTAACCTGAATTTCATGAGAAGAAAGCTTAGCCCATGCAGGGAAGTCGTTATGGCTCAGGTCGTTTTCAGCATCAACGCGCTTGATCTTGCCGTTAGGCGAGAATTTGCCCTTGAGAGGCACGCCAGGACCGCCCGGAGCGCAAGCGCCGCCCTTTACACCGAAAGAGCCTGTGAGAGCAAGAAGAAGTGTTACAGCTCTTGCATTCTGAACGCCATTGATATTATGTACAACAGGGGAAGCAGACATCTGGATTGGGCATGGCTTCATTTCGCCCATAAGGCGAGCCGCCCTGATCATATCTTCCTTTGGAACACCTGTGATAGCTTCAACCTTTTCAGGTGTGAATTCCATTACATAGTTCTTGTATTCTTCAAAGCCTGTTGTGTACTTTTCAACATATTCCTTATCGTAAAGGTTTTCTGTGATGAGAACACGCGCAAAGCCGAGGGCGAGAGCGCCGTCTGTGCCCGGGAATGGACGGAGATGAATGTCAGCGTGCTCTGTTGTAGGTGTGCATCTTGGGTCGATGACAACGAGCTTCATGCCGCGTTCCTTATTCTTGAGGATAGCAGCGCCGCCTGTTGTCGACTTGGAATACATTGGGTTTACGCCCCAGATAAAGAGAGCCTTGCAGTTCTTCATATCAGGAGCAGGCATACCCTGGTCTGCGCCGAAGGAGCTCTTGAATGCCATCATAAGAGCATAAGCGCAGGTACTGGATTCTGTGCCGATATTCGGTGTGCCGTAACCGTTGGCAAGCTCAGTTGCCTGTGGACGGAACCACTTTGGATGAGCAACATAGATCATAGTGTGCTTCGCGCCCATCTTTTCCTTTGTTTCCTTCATCTTGTCGGCAATAGTTGTGAGAGCTTCGTCCCATGTGATTCGCTCAAACTTGCCTTCGCCGCGTTCACCGACACGCTTCATTGGGTAAAGAAGGCGTTCAGGGCTGTAAAGTGTCTGCTTTAATGCCGCACCCTTGGAACACAGCTTGCCGTTAGCTCCCTTGACAGACTTATTGCCTTCAACCTTGATAACCTTGCCGTCCTTCATGTAGACGTCAACAAGGCAGGCATCGCCGCAGAAACCGCAGACGCCTGTTTTTATTTCGATCCCTGTTTCTTCGCCGGGGATCTTTGCATCAATCAAAGCTTTAAGATCGAGATTTTCCATTTTAATTCCTCTCTATCAAACTTGTTTACATACTTATATATTTATATTGTAATACTTATTTTTGTCTGCGTCAATTCATTTTATAAATAAAACTTAGTTTGTATATAGAAAAACCCAATATTTGTATGCGACATAAAAAGGACAGTCGTAAGACTGTCCTTTTTCAGATTGCCAGAAATATTAAAATGAATATTATGCTATAAATTTTATATGAGTCTGCAATTATGCACTTTCTGCGCCCGCAGGCGCAACCTATTAAATCTGCAAAAATCCGGGACATGCGCATGGATTTTTGCACCGCTATCGGGCAAGTGTACGCATAGCGTGCGCGCAGACCGATGTAAACTCAAGTGAAGCCTGCTTCACTTGAAGGGTCGAAAATACCTTTTCGACACTCAAAAAGGACAGCTACTGTAGCTGTCCTTTCTTACTTAGCAGCCCTGTTCGAGCTGAGTTCTCGCTTCCATAACCTGCTGGTTTGTCGCCTGCTTGATAGGGTAGAAGCCCTGATTTTTCATAATTGTAAAGATGTCGTTCTGAATATCGTGCTCCTCGCTGAGAATATTCATAAGAGTTGTTCTGAGCTGAGGGTCATCGCACTCACCTGCCGCCATATTATACATACTTGTGGCGAATTTCTGGCTCTGCAGAGCATCTGACAAAAGATTCTTATCCATATTTCCTCCCTATCTGAGATATGCGAACATAATATCGTAGTGTGACTGGTGGCGCTGGGCAATTTCTGTAAACTTCATGCTGAGATTCTGGTCCTGAGTTTCCTGTGCAAGTCGGTTATACTTTGCAATGAGCGACTGCTCGCCTGCAAGCTGCTCGGAAAGTGTGGACAGCTCTTTGGTTGTAAGCTGAATCATAAAAATACCTCCGTTTTGATTTTCTGCACATATTATGGCGCATTTTCATCACTTTTATTCAGATATGTGGGGATATTTTTTCCATCAAGCTTCATTACGGCAAGAAGTTTGCCATTATGGCTGACAGGGGTAACAAGGCAGAAAAAGGGGGCAAGGGCAAATGGCTGATTTTCACGCAATTCAGCGGCAATATAGGTGGTATTTTCAAAATCACAGCACAGCACGCCCCCTTCGACAATGCAGTTTTGCAGGGTGCGGTCGGGAGTATCTATCCATTGACATTTTTCAAAATCATCGGCAGAAAACGACAAAGGCGGAGTGGCTTTTGAGCCTAAAACATACTTTTCTATATAGAAACCCGTGATTTTCTCGCCGTTTATGCCGACTTTCGCCTTGTTTAACGGGCGGTTATATGTAAATAAATTACCCTTTTTCAGCATTATGCCCAGGGGGAGATTTTCGTTTTTCAGCTTTGCGTAAAGTTTATATACTCTGCCCTCTTCAAAGGGGCAGGTGTAATTTACAGTGAGTCTGCCGTTTTCGCTGAAAACCGCCGCCTCGCCCTTTTCTTTTCCGTTGTAACAGACCTTATATTGCATAAATTCACTCCCTTTTTGCATAATGTGTAAGGACAATTCATGAATTGTCCAATACAATATGCCTTCGGCACCACCTCATCCGTCAGCCTGTGGCTGCCACCTTCCCAAATGGGGTCCCCGGGCGGCCTGCCGTCTGGGGTATGAATCAAGGGGAAGGCTGTAATAAAAAATGCTCCTGCATATTTCTATGCAGGAGCTTTACATATTATACATTATTTAATTACATAGCTTCCGGATACAAGGACTGTTGCGCCGTTTGTGCCCGCTGTCACGCCGCGGTCTGCGATTGAAACGAGATAAAGATTGTTAGCCGCAACCGCCGCGCCGGGGTTTGTCATGCCGCCTGCCGAAAGGTTTACAATGCCGACAGAGCCTGTGGAATAAACCTTGGCCGAGCCGAGACGAGGCACGATTTCTGTGCCCACCTGACCAACAAGGCTCTTGCCTGCAGGAATCTGGACAACTTCCCAGCTTGTGCCGACAGTGATGCCCTCGCTCTTTATCTGCGCCACAACATCGCTTGCAATCGAATCGACCATCGACTGACTTATATTGATATTGCCTGTATTTATCGAAGCGATTTTCTTGTCAATTTCAGCCTTATGGGCTGTCATTGCGTTGGAGACATAGCTTTCGATGACAGATTTATTGTCGGCGATCGCCTCATCTATCATATCCTCCACCTGAGGTGTCAGCACGCTGTCTATGTAGCTCTTTGTAATAAGCGGGTCGTTGCTGTCGCCGTATTCAGCCATTACAGAAATACCGCCGACCACAAAAAGCCCCACGATAAGCAAGCTTGTAAGGGCATATAACGCTTTTTTCTTCATATTTCCTCCCTGTTCTGCTCAAAATGAAGCCCCATGCTGACAGCTATTGCGCCGTCGACCTTCTGCATGACATCTTCATCAAGCCGTCCCATTTTTTCTCTTAATCTCTTTTTATCAAGTGTCCGTATCTGTTCTAAAAGAACGACCGAATGCTTTGAAAGCCCGAAGCTCTGGGCTTCAAGCTCGATATGCGTAGGCAGACGAGCTTTGCCGAGCTGGCTTGTTATTGCCGCCGCTATCACTGTCGGACTGTATTTATTGCCCACATCGTTCTGCACGATGAGCACAGGGCGCATTCCGCCTTGCTCACTTCCCACGACAGGGCTGAGGTCTGCATAATATATCTCGCCTCTGCGTATGTTACCGATATTCTCCACTATGATCACGCTCCAAAGGTTGATTATGCCTTTAGTTTTCCACAATTGCATTGGATTTAATCACAGAAAATATTTTTCTGTACGATACATATTATGCGGAAAATGCGCGTAGGGTGAGCAGTGCATACACTTTAATCAAATAATACGGGCGGGGATGGAACCACCGCCCCTGCAACTCGTCTTTAATAAAAAGAGTTGTAGGAGAGGGTCTCGCGACGCGAAGCTAGTGCTCTGGAGTACGCCCTTCCGAAATGTATTATTTCATTCTGATATACAGTAATTATACCACAATAATTTTTCTATTGCAATGTGATATTTAATATCCTGTCGCCGTTACAGAAGATTTCACAGGATAAAATGGCATAATCCTCTTTGGAAAGGGTGGCAATTTTTGTGTATTCGCCGCTTTCGTATGTAAGCTCAAGGGTTTCCGTCTCTGTTATCAGCAGAGGCTTTTTTGTTCGTATATCGTTTATCAGCCTGTGAATCGCCGAAGCAGGGGCGGCTTCCCTGTCATCGGGAAGATAGGTCTTTATCGAAATATCCTCAAACTCAAGATACTGCCCCGTGCTGTCGCTCACCGCCGTTATTCCCATTATTTCCTCAGGTGAAAT
>SVKW01000003.1 GCA_015068285.1 Oscillospiraceae bacterium
CGCAGTTATCACACTTTGCATTCTTCTTTTCGGTCACCTTCTCATCGGTATGTTTACAACAACTGAAGCTCTCATCGACCTTGCAGTAAGAATGCTCCGCGTTATGGCTATCGGCTACATCTGCGTAGCTGTAACACAGTGCTTCGGCGGCGTAATGCGCGGCGCAGGTGACACAGTCACACCAATGTGGGTTTCCATCATCTCCACAATCATTCTCAGAATCCCAACAGCTTACATAATCGCTTACTTCACAAGAAGCGCAGAGTTCCCACATGGCAATCCGATCGCTCTCTATGCTTCCCTTATGGTTTCATGGACTCTCGGTGCGGCAATCTCCGCTGTTATGTTCAAGATAGGCAAGTGGAAGAAGAAAATGATGAATCGCGACAATGTCAACGCATTCTAATTGAAAAAGAACAAAGGCACGCTGTTATAGCCGTGCCTTTTCTTGTATTTTAATAATATCTGTGATAAAATAAGAAAAAATTTTGCGAGGAAAACAATGACAGATAAAGAGATTTTATGGGATAACCGCCTTAAAATAAATACAAGCGGCAGGGATGAGGAAAATGCCGATGAATACCGTTTTCCCTATGAGCCTACGCCGTACTGTGTCCTTGAACGCCTTGCCGACAGCGGCTTTATCGGCGAAAACGATACTTTGCTCGACTATGGCTGCGGCAAGGGAAGGGTGGATTTTTTCCTTGCACATAAATGCAAGGCGAACACCATAGGAATTGAATATGACGAGCGGATTTATAAAATTGCACTTGAAAATCAGAAAAGCTCCCCTTTGGAATCAAGGTTTGTCCTTGCAAATGCCGAAAAATATCAGGTGCCTTACGATGTCACCCGCTGCTATTTCTTCAACCCCTTTTCGGTGGAGATACTCCATAAAACAATGGCAAGAATAATCGAATCATATTATGAAAGCCCGCGGGAAATCATGCTGTTTTTCTATTACCCGTCGGACGAATACATATCATACCTTATGACAGTTGACGAGCTGGAGTTTTACGATGAAATCGACTGCTCTGATTTGTTTGAAAATGACAGCCGTGAACGAATCATGATTTTCACCCTGCCGTATTTTGAGATGTAAGGGTATTTTTTATTGTGCAGTTTTTGTTGCAAAAAATGCTGTAATGTGATATAATAACATAGTAAATAATTAACTATCTTAACAATCTCGGAAAGAGGAAACAAAATGGCAACTCAGATCAAAGACTTCACAAAGGGCAACATTTCAAAACAGCTTGTAGTGTTTGCCTGGCCGCTGTTTTTGTCAAACCTCCTGCAGGTCGTCTACAACATGGTGGACATGGTTGTGGTAGGGCAGGTGCTTGGCAAAGCAGGGCTTTCGGCTGTGGCTGTCGGTGGCGACGTCACACACTTTTTAACATTCATTGCGATGGGCTTTTCCAATGCAGGGCAGGTCATCATCGCACGTTACATAGGCTCAAAGCAAAACGATAAAATCGCAAAATTCGTCGGCACAATGTGTTCCTTCCTTATGTGCTGTGCCATAATTCTCAGCGTAGTCGGTCTGCTTTTCCAGAACACCATACTCACATGGATGAACACTCCGGAAGAAGCATTCGCAGGCGCTGTCGGATATTCCACAATCAGTATGGCAGGTCTTGTGTTCATTTACGGCTATAATATGGTCAGCGCAATCCTCCGCGGCATGGGCGACTCCAAGCATCCGTTTATCTTCATTTCGATGGCGGCAATTATGAATCTCGTCCTCGACATCGTGCTGGTAGCCTATATGGATATGGGCGCGGCAGGCGCGGCTATCGCAACAGTATTTTCGCAGGCTGTCAGCTTCATTGCCTGTGCTATCTTCCTCTATAAAAACCGCAAAAGCTTCAGCTTAGAGGCAAAAATATCCGATTTCACCCATTGGAACAGAGAAATGCTTGACGATTTAGTCAAACTCGGCGTGCCAATGGCTATCAAGTCGGCAGCTGTTCAGGTTTCCAAGCTTTTCGTCAACTCCTGGATCAATTCCTACGGCGTTGCAGTTTCGGCATTCGCAGGCATCGCAAACAAGCTGGCAAGCGTTGCAAACCTTGTTTCCAATGCCCTCAACACAGCAGGCTCCACAATGGTAGGGCAGAATATCGCCGCAGGCGAGTTTGCGCGAGTCAAAAAGGTACTCAAAAGCCTCGGTGTTATCACAATTTCCATCGGTACGATCATTTCGGTATTCGTCTGCCTGTTCCCACAGCAGGTGTTCGGTATATTCACAAGTGATGAAGCCGTTCTTGCCATCGTCGACGGCTACCTGCCTATCGCGGTATTGCTTTTCTACGGTGCGGCGCTGAGAGCGATAATGAACGCCCTCATCAACGGCTCAGGCGACCATAAAATGAACTTTGCAACGGCAATCCTTGACGGCATCGTAATGCGAATCGGTCTTGCAATTCTGTTCGGTTTGGTCATGGATATGAAGCATTACGGCTTCTGGCTGGGCGATGCTCTCGCAGGCTTCACGCCGTTCTTCATCGGCATCTGGTTCTATTATTCGGGCAAATGGAAAGATAAGGCAATCAGAAAACAGTAAAAATAAAAGACCACTCATACGGGTGGTCTTTTTTATATGAAAAAATATTTAGGTGGTAAAAAACAGTGAAAAAACCTTCAAAACTGCACGATTTTGTCGAAAATAAGTAAAAAATTATTTTTTACCGTATATTTCTGTATGTAAATTACATTCATAAAAACAAAGGACACTGAAAAAGGGCATAAACAGTGTGGTTTATCCAAAAAATACGGTGGTTATTTGTGCATATAGACGATGGAATTGTTTGAAAATTATGAAGAAGTCTGAAAAAAACGGCAAAAACTGTCCGGATGAAGTTATTGACTGTTGTGGGGTTTGTGGTATAATCGGTCACAATCAATTCAAAAGGAGGAAACAAAATGAAAAAACTCATCTGCACAATTCTCGCCATCTGCATCATGTTCACCATCGTTCCGCTGGAGGCAATCGCTGCACTGAAGTCGCTGGGCACTATCAACACCTTTAATGAAAACCTCAGCTATGACCAGTATAATGCGCTGCGCAAGGGCGATTACAAGGCGGTCCAAAAAAGCGGCACATGGTATTATCAGTTTACAACAGACAAGCATACGCTGCTGGTAAAGGCATCTGCATTTGCAAATCCTGTGAAAAATGATTATACCGGACTCAATGAAAAACTTACGAAGGGTGTGGCAAATACAACAACCAGCACAACACCGAGTTACGTGTATAAGGAACAGAGTGTGAGAAAAATAATGCCTCTGAGAAATTCTCATTATTCAAGACCGTTGGGAGATGAACATATGCCTTTTAATGAGTATTCCACATATATTTCCTATATGAAATTTATGTCATCACTCTCAGGCAATAAAATCACGTTGCAGGCAGAAAAGAATGGCCATGTGCTGTTTAAGTATTCAGCTAAAGTCCGTGGCAATTCCAGAATGCTCACAGGTACAAATTACAGAACACCGTTCAATGCAATCGAATACAAGGAAGCCCTTGAAAGAACCATCTCCAATTCGGTAGGCAATACAATTACACCGACATTTACAGTCTCTATCGATAAGACGGGCTCAAATAAGATTCTTCTCAAGGAGTTTTTCTATAAGAACAAAGGTGTTGTAAAGGAAAAGAATAAGGTAGATAGACTTATTGACATCGCAGTTACAACAGGCAAGCTGACAGTTGAAATGGCAGCAAAGGATGTTGGAATTGTCGATTCGCTGTATGACATTTTGAAGCAGGGAATCTCCCTTGATGAAAAGGGTGGAACATATTCGGAAACAAAGAGTTATCCGTTGTCCAAAAATTATAAGAATAAGGACTACAAGGTGTTGAGGGGCAGCTTCAGATCGCCTGTCGACCTTAAAAAGCATGAGGACTATTTCGAAGTTAATCTCAACCTTAATAAGACTCCGGCATCAGGCACTAAAATCTCTGTAAAGTTCAGCGCGAAATAACAAAAAGACCACTCGTACGGGTGGTCTTTTTTACAGTAATAAGCCTTCCCCTTGAGGGGAAGGTGTCAGCAAAGCTGACGGATGAGGTGTAGCCGTAGGCGTCTAAATAATTAACGGTATCATATAATATCCTACTTCAATATCTTCCGTACAACACCCTCGTCCACATCGGGGAAAAGCCTGCATATATGGTCAAAAATCCTATCGTATGACTCGCTCGGCTGACATTTATACACATTCTGTGTAAAAAACTCGCCGAACTGCTGTTCAAATGTGGCATAGCGGGCCACGCCCCAGCCGTAAACCTTGCCCTTTTTGTCCTTCATATATTCAAAATCGGTCGTCGTCACATAGCCCTGCATCTGCAGACGGGTGATTATTCCGTCAAAGCCCTTTTTGCCGTTTCGTCCGAAACCGCTCAACTCCTTGAGATTTTTTGACAGCAGGGAAGGATGCTTTTCAAGCACCTCGCACACCTGCCTGTCGTTATAGCTTGCAAGCCCGTCATCATAGCGTGCATCGTGGTCATATCCGTCTCTGCGGCAGTTAGCAAAATCACAAATCCAGTCGCGGCTGATGAAAACCGCCTTGCCCCTGAAAAACTTGCCGTAAGCACAGCCGGTTTCTCTTATAACAGGACCTTTCCACTCCCACGGACCATCGTTTTCGCCAAACCACAGGGAAGGCTCACACAGCTCCTCAATGGAAAATCCCCTTATCTCATTTTTGAAAAAGGGCACAAAACCCCATTTTTCCACAAGGGCAATAATGTCCGCCTTTGAGCGTATGACCATAAAAACACATCCTTTCTGATTGGATTATAGCACAAAGTCGCATATAATGCAAATTGCATATATGCCTCCCTTGCCTAAAGGGAGGGGGACCACGTTAGTGGTGGAGGGATATGTTATTGTTTTGATATATGTACTGCAACCTGCCAACACCACAAAAAAGACCGCCATTACAGCGGTCTTAAATATTATTATCTGTCCTTTATCCTGCGGAAATATGAGCTCATTTCGTCGGCAAGCCCCGAAAGACGATTGAGCATACGGGAATAATCCTCCAGCATTTCGTCATTCAGCCCCGATTTATAGACGATATCGTGGTCGATTTCGCTCCAGCCTTCCTCGAAAAGAGTACGCCCCTGAATTTCAATATAATGCCCCTTGTACTTGACGATATAATGAAGCGAGCGGTAAATGCCGTCGGTGATTATGTCGATTTCCTTTCCGTCATAAATCTTGGTGTCGCCCGTGCGCTTGTACGCTCTCGGACGCTCAGCAAGATAATAATGGTCGGGATTTTCGTCAAAATCAGCCAGTCTGTCCTTGATATAAAGGTCAGGATTGTTTTCAAAAATCCCCGTCAGATACTTGTGGAAATGCACCCAGTCCTCGCGGTAGAGGAAAAGCACACGGATTCCTATAAGGTCGGTGACGAATTTATAATAATTGGTGTGGTCGAGCATGGCGAATTTTTCGGGATTTTCCAGCTTTTTGCGGACAACCTTTTCGAGCAGATTGTCGGCATCCTTGATGCGGTAACGGTAGGAATGAATGCCTGCAACATCTATTTCATAGAGATAGTCGTCGATGAAGTTTTTAACTATATCACGCAGGTCCTTTTCAAGCCTCTTGTAATTATAATAGATAAGCCCAAGTTCCTCCCAGGTGATATCAGCTCTGATAAGGTCATCTTCGGTAAAGTTATATGTCGATAAAAATGTCTGCTTGTCCATATTTATCCCTGCCTTTGCGAGATTTTCATACATATATTATACCATAAGTTTGAGTCGATTACAACTGAAATATCAATGCAGGGGACGGCGACCTCGGTGTCACGAAAAACAAAATCTGTAGGGGACGGCATTTATGACGTCCCGCAAAACAACATAAAAAAGACCGCCCATGTGAGCGGTCTTTCGATATAACAATAACTTATGCCTTGAGTTCGTCGAGGAGCTGGATGTAGCTTTCCTTTGTGAGAGGAGCCTTGAAGTTAGCCTTAACTTCGAGAGCCTTTTCAGCGCCGTTAGCGAGAAGGTCAACAACTGTCATAGCGAGCATCTTAGCTGCTGTTACGTAAGCAAGCTGCTTGTCTTCGATTTCGTAGTTGGAGCTGTGGCCGATACCAACAGAGCCGCCAACCATAGCGTGAACAGTTGGGATAAGGTTGGAAACGTCGTTAGCTTCTGTTGTGAAGCCGGATGGGCTCTTGCCGAGCTTTTCTTCGCCGATGAGCTCTACGATATTGCCTTCAACCAAGCCCTTGAGTTCTGGGGATTCAACGGAGAAGAGGTAACCTGGGAGATTGAAAATCTTGCATTCAGCGCCCATAGCATCAGCGCCAGCCTTGAGAGCACGGTCGATCTTGAAGCTTGCATCCTTGATAGCAGGGATGGAGCGGCCGCGTACGAATGTTTCGATCTGAACGAATGCAGGAACTACGTTAACGAGAGCGCCGCCCTTTGTGATGATTGGGTGGAAGCGGATGCCGTCTTCGTCCTTGAATGTTGTACGCTGAGCGTCACAAGCCATAAGACCGATCTTAGCTGCGTCGAGAGCATTGATGCCGTTGAATGGAGCAGCAGCGTGGCTTTCCTTACCGATGTACTGAACGATCTTTGCAACGAAGCCCATACCGCCAGGGCCGCCAGCTGTGATCTTGTCACCCTGAACAGTGTGCTGCATAATCATAGCATCAACATCGTCAAATGCGCCCAGCTTGATGAATTCCTGCTTACCGCCGAGGTAAGAGATCTTGCCCTGCTGCATCTGTTCATTACGCCATTCAAGTTCAACGCCTTCTTCTGCAGGAACAGCCATAAGAGCAACGTCACCGTCGAGCATATCCATAACACCCGATTCCTTGAGACCGTAAGCAACACCCATGAGGGAAGCGATCTGTGCGTGGTGGCCGCAGGAGTGAGCAGCGCCAGTTACAGGGTCAGCGCAGCGGTGACCTGGGCATACAACAGCGTCAAGCTCGCCCATAACAGCGATCTTAGCCTTGTGGTCCTTACCAGGAACGTCAGCGATAACGCCTGTGAGAGCAACTTCGTCCTTATATGTATAGCCGAGTTCATCAAAAACAGCCTTTACCTTGGCAGCTGTCTTGTATTCCTTGTAGCCGAGTTCCGGCTCTGCAAAGATGCTTTCAGCGATGTTGATGATTTTGTCAGCATTCTTGTCGATAGCTTCGCAAACTAATTTCTTCATTTCCTGAACAGTCATGATAGTAAGTCTCCTTTATGATTTAAAATTATTTGTCTGTATTGACGGAATAAGTGAAATACTTTTGTGTAAAACATACAAAAGCTGTATAATTATTCACCTTCCACTTATCATTATACCATAAAAATCCACCATTGCAAGAATTATTTTTATATTTCTCAAAGCTCCTTGACAACGCATTCCATTGGGTATAAAATTTATGTACCATCTCTTTTGAAGCCTTCCCCTTGAGGGGAAGGTGTCAGCGTAGCTGACGGATGAGGTGGTGCCGAAGGCATAAATAATCCCCTACATTATATAATAAGGAGAACCCCATGGAAAAAGTTATTCTCATATCCATTGACGGAATGCGTCCTGACGGATTTTTAAACTGCGGAAATCCATTTATCAACGATATTATGGCAAATTCCACATATACGCTTAAAGGCAGAACAATGTTCCCGTCTGTGACACTTCCGTGCCATCTTTCTCTTTTCCACAGCGTGCCGCCTGAAAGACATGGCATCACAACAAATACATATATCCCGTTTGCCCGTCCGCTCAACGGACTTTTTGAACAGCTCAAACTGGCAGGCAAGACAAGCGCCATGTTTTATGGCTGGGAGCCGCTCCGCGATGTAGCCCGTCCGCTTTCGCTGAAATATTCGGCATATATCAGCGCTCTTGCCGAAGAACATGTCGACGACAGGCTGACAGACCTTGCCATCGACCGCATCAATAAGACAAAGCCTGACTTTGTATTCCTATATATGGTGGACACCGACGAGCATGGCGGCCATGGTCACGGCTGGATGAGCGAAGAGTATCTCAACTGCATCAACCGCGCCATAAATAATGTAAAGCGAGTCTATGAGCTTTTCCACGATGAGTACACCATCGTTGTCACAGCCGACCACGGCGGACACGACCGCTCCCACGGCACAACAATGGACGAGGATATGACGATTCCAATGTTCTATATCGGTCCTCGCTTTGAAAAGGGCAAGGTGCTTGAAAACACAACTATCCTCGATATCGCGCCGACAATCTGCGATGTTATGGGCGTGCTCAGAGCTCCTGAATGGGAAGGAGTTTCGAGAGCATAATGACAGTATTTTTATCAACACTCAACCAGATGGCGTTTCTCGTTCTGCTCATTGGTATCGGCTATGTCATCGTCAAGACAAAGGCTGTGCCAAGTGACGGGGCAAGCCTGCTGTCAAAACTGGAAAATAATGTATTTATCCCAGCCCTCGTCCTCGGCACATTTATGGAAAACTTCACTCTCGAGCGCTTTGGCACAGCAGGGCAGTATCTCCTTGTCGGCTTAGTCGTAATTCTCATCACAATGCCGATAGCCGTCTTTGCAGCGAAAAAATGCCATAAGGACGAATATATTCAGAAAATCTACACCTACGGTCTGGCATTTTCCAACTTCGGCTTTATGGGCAATGCCGTTGTGGGCGCCCTTTTCCCTGATATTTTCATGGAATACCTGATTTTCGTCCTGCCGTTCTGGACATTTATCTATGTCTGGGGCGTGCCGACACTTCTCATTCCTGTGAAAGACGAAGGCAAATCAAAGCTTGCAGGGCTGAAAAATCTAATAAATCCGATGTTTATTTCAATGATAATCGGTATGATAGTCGGCATAATCAATATTCCGCTGCCGGGATTTCTCACTTCGGCAGTTTCCTCTCTCGGCTCCTGTATGTCGCCGCTGGCAATGCTGCTGACAGGCATGACAGTTGCCAAGCTTGACATTAAAAAGACTTTAGCCGACAAATCCATCTACCTCGTCTCGGCAATCAGACTTCTTATAATTCCAGTAATTTCCATATTTATATTGAAGTTCATCCCGATGAGCTATGGCCTCAAACTCTGCACAGTCTGCTCGCTGGCAATGCCGCTGGGGCTTAATACAATAGTGGTCCCAAGTGCCTACGGAAAAGATACATCTGTCGCCGCCGGCATGGCGCTCGTCTCCCATGTGGCATCCTGCCTCACAATTCCGCTCATCTTCATGCTGTTTGAAATTATATAACTTCTCACCCGTTTAGCCTCCCTTTGGTAAAGGGAGGGGGACCATCCGTAGGATGGTGGAGGGATCGAGAAAGCATAAAAAAGAAGCTTTCACTAATTCTAAAAGCCTCTCCAAGTAGGGGCGGGTTTCCGCGCCCGCCCGCACTATCAAATGCGCCGCAGACACCGAAATGTTCCGCAGGAACAATTCATGATATGAAGTATCAATTCATTCTTCATGTCGCAAGACAATTCATCATCAAAAAAGCTCTCCAAACGGAGAGCTTTTCCTATCTTCATTTATTTACTTCAGCTTTGCAATAACAGCTGCGCCGACTTCCGATGTTTTGGCAGTACCGCCCATATCAGGAGTGAGGAACTGTTTTTCCACCATAACAGCCTCGATAGCATCGAGAACCTTCTTGCCCCATTCTGTATAGCCGAAATGGTCGAGCATCTGGCTGACAGACCAGATGGAAGCGAGAGGGTTGGAAACTTCCTGACCTGCAATGTCAGGAGCAGAGCCGTGGATAGGCTCAAACATAGATGGGAACTTGCCTTCAGGGTTGATATTTGCCCCGGCAGCCAAACCCATACCGCCCGAAATAGCCGCGCCAAGGTCTGTGAGAATATCGCCGAAAAGGTTGGAAGTTACAACAACTTCAAAACGCTTAGGGTCCTTTACGAAGAACATACTTGCCGCGTCAACGAGAAGGTGATGAGTCTTAACTTCAGGGTATTCCTGCGCAACCTCATTGAAAACCTTATCCCAGAAAACCATGGAATAGTTGAGAGCATTGCCCTTGCTGATGCTTGTCAGGCTCTTGCCTTCCTTCTTTGCAAGCTCAAAAGCATAGCGGATAATTCTTTCTGTGCCTTTGCGTGAGAAAACACCTGTCTGGAGAACAACTTCATTTGGCTGACCTTTATAAAGCCAGTCGCCTGCGCCTGCATATTCGCCTTCGCTGTTTTCACGAATGACTATCATGTCAATGTCCTCCTCCTTCACATCCTTGAGCGGACAAGGAGCGCCCTTGAGAAGCTTTACAGGGCGGAGGTTTACATACTGGTCAAAATCGTGGCGGATTTTGAGCAATAAATCCCAGAGGGAGATATGGTCAGGCACGCCAGGGTAGCCGACAGCGCCAAGATAGATAGCGTCAAACTTTGAAAGAATTTCAATGCCGTCGTCAGGCATCATCTTGCCGTTTTTGAGGTAGTATTCACAGCCCCAAGGGAAGTGTTCAAACTCAAAATTGATATTTTCATCAAGGGATGCGATGTGCTGCAGCACCTTCACACCCTCGGATATAACTTCAGGACCAATGCCGTCGCCGGCAATAACAGCAATTTTATGGTTATTCATAAGCTTTTCCTTTCATAAACTGATTTATGATTAAAGTGTAGCACTTTGAATGGGGAATGTCAACAAAAATCCCCTCGTCTCCCTTTTAATAGCCTCGCCCTCTTCAGAGGGAGAGGTGGCAGCCGTATGAGGATATCAAAGTATATAACGATTAGCACACAATAAATAAAAAATATTTATTCAGATTCAGCAAGATAAGTTATCAACAAAACAATTAAGAAAAGCGGTAAACTTATAATGCTTACAGTAACTTGTGAATTGGATATTAGCGCGAATAATAAACCAGATACGGTTATAATTATTTGAATTATAATGTAGAACTTAAACGCTTTCTTTAGCGCACGGGAAAAACGCGATTCATTCATAAATAACCTCCTTGTATATACATAAGAGTTTTATTAAATTCTTACATTCTATCCTCAATAATCTTCCTCAGTATTTCCTCATCGGCAGGGCAGAAGTCAAACTGCCCAATCTCACTTGCCGTAATCCACCTGATATCATTATGCTCCAGTAATTTCGGCTCGCCCTCTTTAATTATGCTATTATATAATGTAAGGCGGACGGTGATATCGGGATATTCGTGCACAAGCTCCATATAAATATCCTGTGGCTCAACGATTATATCCAGCTCCTCCTTGCACTCGCGAATGAGAGCATCAGTCTTGCTTTCGCCCTTTTCTACCTTGCCGCCTACAAATTCCCAGAGCAAAGCCTGGGCTTTATTGGCAGGGCGCTGACATATCATAAACCTGTCGCCATCCCACACAAGGGCGGCAACAACATTGGTAATTTCCATTATTTTACATACTCCTCATAGTACTGACGGGCGTATTTCAAGGCAGTATCCACATCTTCTTCGTTGGAGAAAATGCCCAGCGAAAGACGGACAAAGCCGAGGTCCATCTTGCTTATGGCAATATTTCTCTCGCCAAACCACGCCTTCATGTGGGCAAGGTCAGGCACAACGACAGAGTTTATGCCGGCGCGCTCGTCAGGGTTTGCAGGAGTTGCCACATGGTAGCCGATTTCACGCAGGCCGTCATTCATCTTCTGGGAAAGCACAGCCACATGAGCGGCAATATTTTCAACGCCAACCTCAAGAATGAATTTCAAAGCCGCGCGCAATGTGTAAATACCGGGGTAATTCAGATTGGAAAGCTCAAATTTTCTCGCATTCAGCTCATCTTTGAGAGTATTCGTCCAGCTTTCGCGGTCGAAAGAGCGGACACCCGACGAGCCGGCATACTGAGGCTTAAGCAGCTTCATAAGCTCAGGCGCAATATACAATAAACCCACACCTGTCACGGAAAGCAGATTCTTGTGTGCGCCCGAAGCCACAGCATCAATGCCCCAGTTTTTCGCATCAAGGGGAATGAGCCCAAGGCTCTGAATTGCATCGACAACTAAAAACGCTCCGTTTTTATGGCATATTTCAGCAAGAGCCTTGATGTCGCATTTGTAGCCTGTAGGCGCCTGCACATGGCTGATTGCCACGATTTTTGTGTTCTTGTCAATATATTTTTCGATAATATCAGGGGAAAGACGGTGATTTTCCGATTTTGCAATACGCACCTCGACGCCCTTTTCCTTGAGCGCCAGCCATGGCATCACATTTGATATATGCTCGTCTGTATTGATAACCACATTGTCGCCCTTTTCAAATGGGAAAGACTGGGAAATAATATTCAAGCCCTCCACAGTATTTTTGGTGATTGCAATATGGTCGGGGCAGACACCGCCTAAAAGCCGAGCCGAAAGCGCGCGCACCTCATCAGCCGCCTCATTCCACTGGCGTTTGCCTTCAAGAATGCCATTGAAATTTTCCTCAAAATATAAATCCATAGCCTCTTTCGCAATCGTACAGCCGCCGTTAGACAGCCCTGCCTCAAGATAAACCTTCTTTGAGCAGACAGGGAAGAGAGCTCTTATTTTATCGTGGTCCTTCATAAAATTACCTCCGTAAAGATTTCTTATGGTAAAATCATAGCACAAGCCGACACCATTTACAATAATTTGTGACAAAAAACTTAAAATCAGCTTAAAAAGGCAAAAAAATTCTTGCAGTATTAACAAAGCTTTGGTATAATCCTTACTATATAGAAAAAAGCCACAATTTCGTCACACATTATTTAAACTTTAGTGTTATTATTATATTGGATAAAAATAGCACAAGAAGGAAAAATAATGAAAAACTGGCTTACAAAACTGGCACAAAAAATCAATCAATTCATGTACGGAAGATACGGCACCGACAAGCTGAATATGTTTCTGCTGACGCTGTCCATAATATTGGTCTTTCTTTCGTACTTCCCGAAAATGGGTATCTGTTCGCTTATCGCATATATTTTCGTGATATGGGCGCTGTTCAGAAGCCTTTCGAAAAATCTCCACAAAAGACGCCTCGAGCTTTATAAATATGAGGAGATAAAAAGAGATTTCACGGGCAGAATAAGCCTCATAAAGCAGATATGGCAGAACAGAAAGACCCACAAATATTTCAGATGCAAAAACTGCGGCAACATTTTCCGTGTCCCTAAAGGCAAGGGCAAAATAGAAGTTACCTGCCCGAAATGCAAAACGAAATCCATCCGCAAGTCGTAGCATCATCTTAAAAGGTAGGACTATGAAGCCAAAAGTTGACTACAGTAAATTCAAACTGAGCAAGCTGAACACTATCGAATACAAGCATCTTAAGCTGCTTGCTTTCTGGCCGATATACGGCGTATTTTTCTACGCTCTCGAGCGGTTTATCATCGCGCCATACTATTACCCCATTTACTGCGGCATGGACGATATGATCCCCTTCAACGAATGGTTTGTAATCCCGTACCTTTTCTGGTATGTATTCCTCATCGGAATGCACATCTATACCCTTATGTACGATGTGGAAAACTTTAAAAAAATGATGCGTTTCATCATAATAACATACACGGCGGCTCTCGTTATATACGCAGTATTCCCGAATTGCCAGCAGCTTCGTCCTCCTGTCTTTGAAAGGGAAAACCTGCTGACAAAAATGATGAGTGTCCTATATGCCATCGACACCAACACCAATGTCTGCCCGTCAATTCATGTCATCGGCTCACTTGCCGTACTTTCGACAGCTCTCAGACTGAAAGGCATAAAAAGTGTATCGGTTATCTGGTTTGTGGTGACAGCATTTTTTATCAGCATTTCCACAGTTTTTCTCAAACAACACTCAATTATCGACATATTCGCCGCCCTGCCTATCTGCATTTTAGCCGATTTAATATGCTGGGGCTGGAAAAATAATAAAAAAGAAAGAGTAAAATAATGCGCAATATTTTCAAAAAAGATCAGATATTGACAATTCCAAACCTGCTCAGCCTTGCACGCCTTGCAATGATTCCGCTGATTATATGGCTGTATGCCGTAAAGCAGAATTATTCTATGGCGCTGTTTATGCTGTTTGTTTCATGGCTGACAGATGTTGCCGATGGTTTTATTGCGAGACATTTCAATATGACCTCCGATTTCGGCAAGATTTTTGACCCTGTCGCCGATAAGCTGACCCAGGCGGCAATGCTTTTCTGCCTTGCAATAAGATACAGACGAATGAAATATCTCATCGGCATTTTTGCCGTAAAGGAGATTATAATGAGCACTATGGGGCTTTTCGCCATACACAAAACCGATGAAATCAGAGGCGCCGTATGGTCGGGCAAAATCAACACAGGTCTTATCTATCTCACGATAGGTCTGCTGATAATCATGCCTAATATGGACATCCGCTACGCCAACGGACTTATCAGCATTTGCTGCTTCTCAATGATAGTTTCAGGCGGACATTACGTCAAAAACTACCTCGAAACCCTCGGATCCGATAAATAATAAAAGCCACCCATAGCGGTGGCTTTTTTATGGCTTGACATCGGGAATACGGTGGGATAAAATTAAATAAAGAGGTGATATTTATGGTGCTGATAATAACAGGAGCTTCCCACACAGGCAAAACAGCCCTCGCACAGAAATTGCTTGAAAAATACAGCATCCCATATCTTTCGATAGACCATATCAAAATGGGGCTTATCCGCAGCGGCATCACAGAGCTGACGCCCGAAAGCGAAGATGAAAAGCTGACAGCGTTTTTGTGGCCAATCATCAGAGAGATTATCAAGACTGCCATCGAAAACAGCCAGAATCTCATAGTGGAAGGCTGTTATGTCCCATTTGACTGGCAGAAAGATTTAGATGAGCTATATCTCGAAAATATAAAATACCTCTGCCTTGTTATGAGTGAGAATTACATAAAAACTCATTTTGACGATATTAAAACCTATGAAAATATAATTGAACATCGACTTTACGACGATTTCACCATGGAAAATGCCCTTGAAGAAAATGCGTATTACATGGAAAAATGCCGTCAGCATAATATAAAACCACTGATTATCGACGAAAAATATGAGATAAATATTGAATTATAAAGGAGAATCGCCATGACAAAAGTATATTTTATCCGCCATGCAGAGCCCGATTATAATGACCTTGATGCCGTTAACCGTGCGCTTACAGAAAAGGGCAGAGGAGACACATACCATGTGGCGAATTTCCTTAAAGACAAGGAAATCTCCGCCGTTTTGTCCAGCCCGTACCAGCGCTCTTACGATACAGTCGCCAATTTCGCAAAACAGATGGGCATGGAGGTTGAAACTGTCTACGACCTTCGCGAGCGCAAAATCTGTGATACTTATGTGGACGATTTCCCTGGCTTTGCCGAAGCTCAGTGGGCGGATTTCGATTATAAGCTTGAAACAGGTGAAAGCCTGAGAGAGGTGCAGGACAGGAATACAAATGCCCTCAAAGATATTTTAAAACGTTACGAAGGAAAGAATATCGCCATCGGCACCCACGGCACAGCTCTTTCAACCATAGTCAATTACTACGATAAGTCCTTTGGCTATGAGGACTTTATGAAGATACGCAGAGTGCTTCCGTGGATAGTGGTTATGACCTTTGAAAACAGTGAGTGTAAAGGCATAGACCAGTACAGATTAAACTGGGAAAAGATGTAATTCCTTGTTATAGCCTCCCCTGTGTAAGGGATAGAAGCTGTTTGACAGACTTCCCCCTTTTTATAGCCTCGCCCCATTTATGGGGAGAGGTGGCTGCCGTAAGGCAGACGGAGAGGGGAAAAATAACAAAAGGCAGTCCAGAACGGACTGCCTTTTTCTATACATATTATATATATTACGCGTGAATTTCTTTATGCTGCACCCAGAAAGCGCCGCTCGGCTTGATAGCCAGAATGTCGATAGGGCCGCCAACAGTCTTGCTTCTGTTCTGGAAAGCTATGGTTTTCGCCGTCACATCAACGGCATATTTGGCAAAATCGACCGCATCTTGCAGAGTAAAGAAGGCAAAGCCCATGGAATAATCCTTCAGGTCGATATAATTTCCGTCACTCGTCTTGATAGCCACAGTATTGAGCAGACGGACAAGAATTTCTGTTTCGCCGTCCCATGTTGCGCTGGCATTTTCGGTATTTTTGCGTGTGATGCTCTTTGCAGGCACATTCACGCGATGCACGTGAGCCGTCATATCCCCCTTGTCATAGCCTGCAACGATAAACTTTGCATCTGGCACAGGGTCAAATTTGCCAAAATAATCGATAAGCTTCTGGGAAACCTCCTCGACAGAAGTCTTTTCCTTGACATTTTTGGCGATAAAATCCTCAATATAAATGGAAATCGGTCGGTTTTTTATGCTGGAAGCCCCCGAAGTTGAAAGCCCGATGGTGGAATTGCACATAAAAGTCTTATATGTGGTGTCGGTGCTCTGTATGCCGTAGTTTTTCAGCGCACCCTTGCCGTTTGGATTTGGCTCATAAGTTGTATATGTAATACGGCTGTCGCTGGCCATAACAATTCCTTCGTGGGTGTAAACTGTGATAATAAATGACATAATGTTTTCCTCGCGTATGAACTAATATAAATGTAATTATACCATATACAACTATATAATACAGCAATTATTGAGAAAAGCAATATTGTATACCTATCTTTATAGGTAAAATATTTATAGTTAAAATCAATAAAATACAGGCGTATTTATTGTGAAAACTGAACAAGTAAATAAATTGTGTCTTAATATTGGAAAAATTTGCTGCGATGGCAGAGGCTTTATTTGATTTATATATAAAGCATACATTATGGGTTGATTTTTGTACAGTATTGTGTTATCTTCGTCAAGGTTTGAAAACCACAACAAAATAATTTAAGAAAGTGAGAAACACACCAATGAAGAAGTTTATTGCGCTCGTTCTTGCTATGGTTATGGCTCTCTCCCTTTTCGCAGGCTGCGCTAAGGAAGAACCAACAGCTACAACAGCTGCACCGGCAGGCAACGACACAACAACAGCTGCGCCAACAACAGCAGCTCCTGAAAAGGAAGATGCAGAACCAATCAAGGATCTCATCCTCGCAAAAACATACGGTCTTGAAACATTTGCAATCTGGAACACAGAATCTGCAAACTCCCGCGGTATCCTCATCAACTGCTTCGAAGGCCTCCTCGACAACGACAACAAGTCTCAGTCCATCCCAGCTATCGCTAAATCCTGGGGCTCTGAAGACGGCAACGTAACATGGAAGTTCGACCTCCGTGACGATGCCAAGTGGGTTGACGTTAACGGCGCTGAAAAGGCTCCTGTAGTTGCTGCTGACTTCGCAACTGGTATGGAATATATGCTCAACTTCCACAAGAACGGTGGCCACAACACACCAAAGCTCATCGAATTCGTTAAGGGCTGTAAGGAATACTATGAATACACACAATCCCTCGACGCTGCAGAAGCTATGAAGCTCACAGCTGGTGAAGGCTCCAAGTTCATGGAAATGGTCGGCATCGAAATCCCAGATGAACACACAGTTATCTACACATGCCTCAAGCCAACACCATACTTTGATTCCATCGCTCAGACATCTTCCTTCTATCCAATCGCTCAGGGTATGATCGATGAAATCGGCGTTGAAAACCTCAACTCCATCACAAACAAGAACATGTGGTACAACTCCTGCTACATCATGCCTGAATATGTTTCCGGCAACGAAATGGTTCTCGAACCAAACCCACTTTACTGGGACAAGGAAGCTACACTCTTTGATTCCGTAACAATCAAGCAGGTTGAATCCTCCGATGTAGCATATATGCTCTTCGAAAACGGCGAAAACGACTATGTAGCTCTTAACTACACACAGGTTATGGAAATCAACTCCGACCCTAACCACAAGTTCCACGATTACCTTATCGAAGCTCTCCCAGGTATGCGTGCTAACCAGATGCACTTCAACTATGACAAGGTTCTCGCAGACGGCACACCAGATACAAACTGGAACAAGGCTATCAACAACCTCAACTTCCGTAAGGCTATGTACTACGGTATCGACTTCCTCGAATACTACAAGCGCTTCAACCCAATCAACCCAATGAACTGCGAAAACAACTTCTACACACGTGCTGACCTCGTTTACATGTCCGACGGCACACAGTATGTTGAAGTAGTTCGTGACGAAATGGGTATCGACGAAAAGTCTGATACAAAGATCGCTCAGCTCAACCCAACAAAGGCTGAAGAACACAAGAAGCTTGCTATCGAAGAACTCACAGCACAGGGCGTAACATTCCCTGTAGTTATCGAATACTACATCGGTTCCTCTCAGGACGCTGTTGACAACGCAAAGGTTCTTGAACAGTCCATGGAAGAATGCTTAGGCTCTGACTTCATCGACGTAAAGCTTATGGAATACGGCGCACTTTCCGGCACAGAAGTACGTGACAATGGTATGTCCGCATTTGCTATCAACTCCTACGCTGGCGCATTTGCTGACCCATCCACATACCTCACACAGGAAATCTACGGCGACGCTAACGCATTCTATACAACAAGATACTCCCGTATCAACAACCTCCCAACAGACAGCGAAACATCCCTCGCTCTCCAGGAATACACAAGACTCTTCAACGAAGCAAACGCTATCACAGATGACCACGATGCACGTCTCAAGGCATTTGCAAAGGCTGAAGCATACTTCTTCGATCAGGTTATCACAGTTCCTGTTTACATCACAAACAGCTACTGCCTCTCCAACATCAACCTCGATTCTCAGATGTACTCCATGCTCGGCGGTTCTGCTGAAAAGATGAAGAACTGGGAAACAGACCTTAACGGTTACACAAGAGAAGAAATGGAAGCAATCTACGCTGCAAAGTAATTTCGCTTAAAAGGTAACTCTTTTCATGTGATAAGTAAAAATCCTGAAGTGCCCCAGTGGCACTTTGGGATTTTTCGCTATTCTGCAATCTCACTATAATATAAAATAAGCTTGCCGATTTGATTATTCTCATTCTCGGCTCCCTCAAACGAGGGAGCTGGCGCGCGTCAGCGTGACTGAGGGAGTGAAAATAACTGATTTTATACAGGCATCATTAATCCTATAAATCCAGCATAATCCAAAAGGAGAATAATAAATGCTGAAATACACAATAAAAAGACTTGCACAGTCGCTTTTCACAGTTTTCCTTATTGCGACTATCATCTTTGTACTTATGCGACTTCTTCCTGTCGAAAACTATTTCACAGAAGATGAAGTCATGAATCTCACACAGGACCAGCAGGAAGATATCCTCAGAGAGGCAGGCCTGCTCGATCCTATCCCAACACAGCTTATACGCTTCTATGGTCAGGTGCTCAAGTTTGACTTTGGCACATCAAGACGCATCCAGAAGGGCGCTCTTGTCGTAGACGTTATCGGCGATAAGTTTGCAGTCTCCATGCGTAACGGCGCGATGGCTCTCGGTATCGCTCTCGTTGTCGGCGTTCTTATGGGTGTTGCTCAGACACTCAATAAGAATGGTCCTCTCGATCATCTTGGTACAGCCTTCACCATTTTTGTAAACTCTGTTCCGGCAATCGTTTCGTTTGCGCTTATAATGGTGTTCGGCTCCAAAGTTTTAGGATTGCCGACCCTTTATTCCTCTCGTAAAGTGGGACTTTCAAACGTAATGCCGGTTTTCTGCCTTTCTCTCGGCTCGATAGCAGGCTATGCTCTCTGGACAAGAAGATATATGGTCGACGAACTCAACAAGGACTATATCAAGCTTGCAAAAATCAAAGGCATTTCAAATGCCCAGATTATGATAAAGCACGTTCTCAAGAATGCATTTGTTCCGCTTACACAGTATCTGCCTGCCGCATTCCTTTCCACAATCGGCGGCTCCATGCTGTGTGAAACATTCTTCTCGGTGCCGGGTATGGGACCGCTCCTCACAACAGCGGTTACAAAGTATGACCTCAATGTTGTACAGACTCTTTCCATCCTGTATTCCACTCTCGGTGTACTTGGTGCATTCCTCGGTGACCTTCTCATGATCCTCTTTGACCCACGTATCACACTTGTAGAAAAGGAGGGAGCAAGATAATGAAAAAGACAGAAGATCTTTTCCGCTTTCTGGAATATTCTGCTGAAAATGCCGAAAAAATCGGCTATTCCGATTATTCCTACTGGAAGTCTGTATGGCAGAACTTCCTTAAGAAAAAGAGCGCGGTTTTTATGTCCATCGTATTTATCGCTCTCGTAATCTTTACATATATTGCTCCTGTAATCGGCAAGTACGATTATCAGAATCTCCGTATCGATGCATCCCTTTCCTTTATCTCGCCTAACAGCGAATACTGGTTCGGTACAGACAATCTGGGCTGTGACTACTGGTGTCAGGTATGGTATGCAGCGCAGGTATCCATCAAGCTTTCTCTCATCGTTGTATTGGGCGAATGTGCTCTCGGTGTAGCTCTCGGCTGCGTATGGGGCTATGTGCGTAAGCTTGACAGATTCTTTACAGAGCTTTACAATATCATTAACAATATTCCAACACTCATCTATATGTCCATCATTTCCATGCTTGTAGGTCAGAGCTTCATGACAATGGCATTGTCCATGATCTCTATCGGCTGGCTCAAGATGGCAAGAAATGTAAGAAATCTCGTTATGGTATACCGCGACAGAGAATATAACCTTGCATCCCGCTGTCTCGGCACACCAATCTGGAGAGTTCTGACAAAGAACATCCTCCCATATCTGGTCAGCGTTATCATTCTTCGCCTTGCTATTTCCATTCCACAGACTATCGGCCTTGAGTCCACACTTTCTTACCTCGGCCTCGGTCTCGGCGTAGATACACCATCTCTCGGTGTTCTTCTCAGAAACTCCCGCGCATCCTTCCTGCAGTATCCATATCTGCTGATTTTCCCTGCAGCTATCGTTTCTACAATCACAGTTACATTCTATCTTGTCGGTAACGCATTCTCCGATGCTGCTGACCCACGTAATCACGTTTAAGGAGGTATGAATATGAATAAAGAGATTATTCTTTCTGCAAAAGATATCGAAATCATGTTCAATCTCCGTGGCAGACAGCTCAAAGCTATCAGAAAGTGCTCCCTAGACCTTTATAAGGGGGAAACACTCGCCATCGTAGGTGAATCCGGTTCCGGTAAGTCTGTATTTACAAAATCCTTCCTCGGCATGCTTGATGCCAATGGCAAGGTCATCGGCGGCTCCATTATGTATCAGGGCGAAGACCTCGCAACATACACAAAGGAAAAGCAGTGGAGAACAATCCGCGGCAAGAAGATCGCCATGGTTATGCAGGACCCAATGACATCTCTCAATCCGCTTATGCCTGTCGGCAAGCAGATACAGGAAAGTATTTCAAGAAATCAGGGCGTCAGCGGCAGAGAAGCCAAGAAAATGGCTATCGAAATGCTGAGAAAGGTCGGTATCCCTGATCCTGAAAACAGATACAAGCAGTATCCTCACGAATTTTCCGGCGGTATGCGTCAGCGTGTAGTTATCGCTATTGCAGTAGCCTGCCAGCCTGAAATCCTCATCTGCGACGAGCCGACAACAGCTCTCGACGTTACAATTCAGGCACAGATATTGAAGCTCATCCACGATCTCCAGCTTGAATACAATATGACAGTCGTCTATATCACTCATGACCTTGGCGTTGTTGCAAACGTAGCCGACAGAGTAGCGGTTATGTACGCAGGTCAGATCGTTGAATACGGTATGGTAGAAGAAATCTTCTATGATGCATGGCACCCATATACATGGGCTCTCATGTCCTCACTTCCACAGTACGGCACAAAGGGCAATCCGCTGCCAACAATCGACGGCACACCTCCAAACCTCTTTATGGAAGTCAAGGGCGATGCATTTGCTCCCCGTAACAAGAAGCCTCTTGCCATCGACTTTGAAGAAGAGCCGCCGTATTTTGAAATTTCCCCAACACACAAGGCAAAGACATGGTATCTCGATCCACGCGCACCAAAGATCGAGCAGCCTGAAATTTTCCGCAAGCTGCGCGAACAGAGAATGAGAAAGGAGAGTTAGTATGGCTGAAAAACTTATCGAAATAAAAGACCTGCAGGTCAGCTTCGGCAAGGGCAGAAAAAAGTTCATTGCCGTCGATCACGTCAATATCGATATCTATAAGGGCGAAACATTCTCCCTCGTAGGTGAATCGGGCTCCGGTAAGACAACTATCGGCCGTGCGATTCTCCGTATCAACCCTGTAACAGGCGGCGAAATCTTTTATAAGGGCCGCAAGATCAACGGCAAGATTTCCAAGGAGCTTGATATGGAAATCATCAAGAATTGTCAGATGGTTTTCCAGGACCCTATGGCATCTCTCAACGAGCGTGCAAAGGTCGATTACATCGTTTCCGAAGGTCTTATCAACCACAAGCTCTATAAGGACGAAGCAGACAGAAAGGCAAAGGTCGACGCCGCTCTCCGCGACGTAGGTCTTCTCCCTGAGTTCTCCACACGTTTCCCACATGAGTTCTCAGGCGGTCAGCGTCAGCGTATCGGTATTGCCCGTGCTCTCGTTATGAATCCTGAGTTCATCGTTCTCGACGAACCGATTTCCGCCCTCGACGTTTCGATCCGTGCACAGGTTCTCAACCTGCTCAATGACCTCAAGAAGGAAAGAGACCTGACATATCTCTTCGTGGCTCACGACCTTTCTGTTGTAAGATTTATCTCCGACAGAGTTGCAGTTATCCACAAAGGACGCATCGTTGAGCTTGCCGAAACAGAGGAGCTGTTCACAAATCCGCTCCATCCGTATACAAAGGCTCTGCTCTCGGCAGTTCCGATTCCGGACCCATATCTGGAAAGAAGAAAAGAGCTGCTCATCTACGATCCATCTATGCACGATTACTCCAAGGATGGTCCTGTCTGGGAAGAAATCAAGCCTGGGCACTTTATCTACGGCAATCAGGCCGAGCTTGAAAAGTACAGAAAAGAACTCGGTATGTAAGTCATTCTCGTAGGGGCGGGTCTCTGCGCCCGCCCGCATATTTATAAAAAGGAGAAACCAATGAAAAAACTTCGCTCACTGCTGACATTAAGCACAAAAAAGCCGATAATCTATTCAAGCATCTCGAAATCCCTCATAGGTCTTGCGGCAGTTCTTGTGTGGGACAGATTTGTCAATCAGAACAGCATAAGACCGATGGGACTTTTGGAAACAGGCTTTTTTGCGGTGGGCGCATGGTTTATCCTCTGGGCATGGTTCCAGTATCTTGCCCTCGATGGCATGAAGCCGTTCAAAGTTCCCGATAAGGTTGAGGAGAATAAGGGCGGAAGACTTTCCTTTGACTCGCTGATAAACACCAATACAGAAGCATTTGAAGGGCTTGAAGAGGAGGAGAAAATAGCCGTAAAGCTGTGCTCCAATCTCATCGTCGCATTGATATTCATCATACCAAGCATCATTGCAATAATACTTTAAAGCATAACAAAAGGCAGTTCACAACGAACTGCCTTTTTTATTTTAGCCTTCCCCTCGAGGGGAAGGTGGCACACGAAGTGTGACGGATGAGGTGTAGCCGCATAGCGGCGTATATTCAATTCCGCCGCAGGTGCACTATATTTCTACACCACAATCTTGGCCGCACTGCCGCCGCTTGCCGTCTTTGTGACAACGATCTGCTTGTCGATTCTCGTTTTGAGCTCGCCCACATGGGAAATAATACCCACCAACCTGTCGGTCTCGGAAATGCTCATAAGAGCCCTGATAGCCTGGCTTAAAGACTCCTCGTCAAGCGAGCCGAAGCCCTCGTCGACAAACATGGTATCCAGCTTGATGCCGCCTGCCGTAGATTGAATCTCGTCGGAAAGCCCAAGCGCAAGGGACAGGGAAGCCTTGAAGCTTTCGCCGCCCGAAAGAGTGCGCACAGAGCGTGTACTGCCGTTATAATGGTCGATAACATCAAGCTCAAGCCCGCTCTGCGAGCGGTTGTTAGCCGCCTCTCTCGTCCTGCGAAGCTCGTACTGACCGCCTGTCATCACAAGAAAACGAGTGTTGGCGCGGGCGATAATGCGGTCAAAATATGTCATCTGAATATAAGTTTCAAGCATGATTTTTTCCCGGCCTGCAATGTTGCCGCTTACCGTATTTGAAAGGGCGCGCATCCATGTGAGCTGCTTTTCAAGCTGTGTCAGCGAGTGGGATTTTTCCCTGATTTTTCCAAGTGAAAGCGTGTTTGCGGAGATTCTGTGATGCACCCCACGCAAGGCATTTGCGATGGCTTTCTGCCTGTTTATAAGCCCGTTTCTGCGGCTTTCAAGGGAGGAAATATCCACTTTTTCCATGTTTTCCAGCTGCTTTTCAAGCTGATTTACCTGCCCCTGAGCCGAAGCCAGCTTGTTCTGCATATCTCGGTAAGCCCTGTCAGCCTCGTCGAGAGCGTCCTGCAAATCAAGCCTGCGCTTTGTCAGCTCATTGCGGTGACGCATAGCCTCGGCCTTGTCGGAAAAGTCCAGCTTTTCACGAAGCGAATCCACAAGGTCGGAAAGCTCATTTGCCAGAGTTTTCGCCGCGGCAATGTCGCTTTCAAGCTGAGAAATCTGCCTGTCAGCAAGAGAAAGACGCGATTCAGACTGAGGAATGAGGGCTGCAAGCTTTTTTCTGCGCTCAATCTTCTTATTTTCAAGGTGAATCTGGCCGTCAATTTCATTCATTTCGCTGATTTTATCGGCAATAGCGCCGATGACAAGCGCCTCGGTTTCGCCATTATAGCCGGCGCCTGTCAGGTTGGAAGCCTTTGCATTGACAATGTCAAGCTGAGCCTCATAATTGCCCTTCAGCTTGCCTGCCTTTTCGCTGTGAGTGTTGAGAATCGCATTTGCCGCATCAGCATCGTCCTTTGCCTTTTTGAGCGCAAGCTGGCTGGGCACATCACAGGAAAGCTGAGCAGGGGAAGGGTGGTGCGCAGAGCCGCAGACAGGGCAAGGCTCGCCGTCTTTAAGAGTGAGCGCAAGCACCCCTGCCTGGCCGTCAAGATAAGCCTTGTTTTTTGCGTTATAAACGGCGGAAAGCTGTTCGGCGCGGTCACGGGCAATGAGATATTCGTCTCTTGCAGAAATATATTTATTTTCCATTATTTTACAGCTCTTAATATCGCTGAGAAGGTCGTTCAGGTCGCCGATGCCATCGGAAAGAGCCTCTTTTTTGTTGTTCATCTTTTCTATGGAAACACCTGCGCCTTCAAGAGAGGAAAACTCTGCTTTAAGAGCCTCAACAAGCTGTGAAATCTCCTTCTGCATTGCCGATTCCTTATCAAGCAATGAGTAAAGGGAAATAACTTTACTGTTAGCTTCACTAAAGCGTTTGCAAGTATTTTCAAGCTCGTCATAGCTTGGCATAGCAGCATCGAGAGCCGCTATTTTATTTGTAAGCAATTCTATCTCATTTTTGCTGTCTGAAAGCTCATCACAGCGCTTTTTGCGAAGCTGTAAAGAGAGGGTATAGCTCTCGGCATCAAGCTTGCAATGCCCCAGTTCATTTTCCAGTTTCTGGTATTCATTACCCTTGACAAAACGAGCATTCAGAGCATCGAGATAATGTGCTATTTTGTCGTTTACCTTGCTGAGTTTAAGGTCATAAGCCTTGTCAGCGGATACAATATTTTCCAGTAAATTACATATATCATCGGGGAGCATATTTCCATTTTTTGCCTGCTCAACCTGTTCGCTGTCGCCGATAATGCCGTTTATATACTGGGCAATACTCAGCTTTTCAGCGTCATGTTTTTTATTCACTTCGCTCAGATCAGCGCGGATTTTATCCTGCAGGGTCTGGTAAAGGGAGGTGTTGAAAATCTGGCGGAAAATCGCCTGCCTGTCCTTGGTGTCGGCAAGCAGAAGCTTGAGAAAATCGCCCTGAGCAATCATGGCAATCTGTGAAAACTGATTTCTGTCAATGCCGAGAATGTTTTTCACAGCCGCATCGACCTCCCTCAGCTTTGTCACAACAGAGCCGTCAGGCATGGTGAGAAGCGCCTCGGCGCGTTGAGGCACAGTGCCGCCGCCACGCTTGGCAGGGCGCTCGTATTCAGGGTTTCTTTTTACAGTATATTCCAGTCCGCGATAGGAAAAAACAAGCTCGACAAAGGTCGGAGTATCGCTGTCGGCATACTTGGAACGGAGCATTGCGGGCTGTCTGTTATCACCGCTGGCTTCGCCAAAAAGAGCAAAGGTTATTGCGTCAAAAATCGTCGTCTTGCCGGCTCCCGTGTCTCCGGTTATGAGATATAATCCATCTTTTCCCAGTTTCTCCATATCGATAACTGAGCATCCGGCATAAGGACCGAAAGCCGAAATTGTCAATTTTAATGGTCTCATTTTCTGCCCTCCCAGATGGATTCAATAAGATTTTTTACATATTTTTCCTGTTCTTCACCCAAAACGGAATTATTCTGCTTTTCATAAAATTCGCTGAAAAGTTCAAATGGAGATTTTGCGGAAACATCGGCATCGGCTTCAAGCTGCTGGGAATTTCTGGTACGCATATTGTCATAGCTCAGCTTCATAATGTTAGGGTAGACAGTCCTCAGCTTTGTCATGGCATCGGGCACATCTTCTTCATCTGTCAGCGTGATATGCACGTAATCGTTGGTGTCAGTACCCTCGTAATTTGCCTTAAGCATAAGCACATCATAGCTGCCCTTTATCTCACGCATATCGTGGAGAGGAGCGAGAGGAATTACAGAAACTGTAAAGTCATTCTTTTCGTTCAACTCGACAAAAGTTACAGATTTGCTGTGTTTACACTCGGAAAATGAGTATTTAAGCGGTGTACCGCAGTATCTGATGCGCTCACTTCCCACATTCTGCGGAGAGTGGATATGGCCGAGAGCCACATAGTCAAAGCAGTCAAAAACATCGCTGTCAACATTGTCTGTACCGCCGACAGAATGTTCCTCCGATTCGCAGGTCGAAGCGCCTGTGACAAACTGATGTGTGACGAGAACATTTCTTTTATTTACATCTATTTCCATTTTATCAACAGCGGTGCACACTGCATCTGTATAGCTTTCAATGGAAATATCTGGGAAAAATCTGCGCACATTTGCAGGCTTTACAAATGGCAGCATATATACGTTAATATCACCAAAACTGTCCGTTAATACGGTCGGTTTGATATCACCGTCGTAGACAGGGGAGAAATGCACTCCGCTCTTTTCCATAATGGCAGAGCCAAAAGCAATTCGCTCAGGTGAATCGTGATTGCCGCTGATGATAAAAATATCATTGCACATAGATGTGATACGGGACAGAAAACTGTCGAAAAGGGCAACAGCCTCTGCGCTCGGTACAGCCTTGTCGTAGACATCGCCTGCGATAATGACAGCATCAGCCTGCTGATTTTTTACAATTTCTGTAATTTGATCTAATATATGCTCCTGATCTTCAAGCAAGAAAAAGCCATTAAGTCGCTTGCCGATATGCAGGTCGGAAAGATGTATAAGTTTCATATAAACTCCGTTAAAATATGGAAATTATTTACAATATTTGCGTATGTGACACAGCCTGTCGACCAGAGTGAAGCCAATCTTCTTATAACACTCATTGGACGGCCCATAGCTGCTGTCGGCATATAAAATAGGCGTCATACCGCTCTGGACAGCAGTTTTGCACAGACTGTGCACAAGATTATAGGCATAACCTTTTCTGCGGTATTCAGGCGCAGTATAAACTGCTGAAAGCCGGGCAAAATTGTCTGTTTTCACATTCTGAGTCATAGCAACAAGCTGATTCTGCTCATTTCTCCACGCAAAAAGCTGATTGCGTTCAATTGCCTCATCCATGTGCTCGCGGCAATATTCCATCTCATGGTCAATTCCTTCGGCTTCAAGCTCAAAATCATGGAAAAATCCGGCAAAAATATCAATATCAGTTGTATCAGCGAGCTCGATTTTGCCGTCAGCAATCTTATCAACAGGCAAAATATTATCCAGACGATAGGACAGCATATCAATATCTATATAGGTGTTTTCAAAATAGGAATCGTTCTTCAAAGCCTGCCAGAGCTTCTCGATCATAATGTGATAATGTCCTTTTTCAAAAGGAAAATGGTCCTTAATGCAAGCCCCGATAAGCTCGACAGCCTTCGTGTCAGCCATATCCTTGCACCACACCCATACAGGGAAAGGAGCATTGGAATAGCATAAGATAACATTTTCGTGGTCGGTGAAAATATCGGTGCATCGGCGGCGCAGAATGGCGAAAAGCACCGAAAATGTGATTTCATCACCCTTAAGCAGTTCAATAAGCTCCTCGCAGCTTTGATTTTTATAATGAGTAAGCATTTTATCACCTCCGATGAAAATAGTTTAGCACGAAAGACGAAAAATTGCAAGAAAATCAAAAAAGCCGCCCTTGCGGACGACTTTTTCAAAAATATTCTTACTTGACTTCGATAAGCTCGTACTTGCGGTTTGCAAAGCCGAGAGCTTCGGCAGCATCAACTGTAAGAACGCCCTTACGGGAGTTGATTCTTTCGAGAAGGTGCTCCTTGCCTGGGTCATCGGAGTTGATAACGAGGTCGAGGCAAGCCTGGTCGATAGCGATAGGGTCTGTGGAAGCGAGGATACCGATATCCTTCATGCAAGGATCTTCAGCCTTTGCGCAGCAATCACAGTCGACAGACATATTAGCCATAACATTGATGTAAACGATCTCGTTCTTGAAATACTGGCATACGCTCATTGCAGCGTCAGCCATAGACTTGAGGAAGAGTTCACGTTCAGCAGTCCAGATCTTTTCAGGTTCGCCTGCGCCGTGAATATATGCCTTACCATAAGAGGAAGCCATACCGATAGCGAGCTGCTTGAGAGCTCCGCCGTAGCCGCCCATTGGGTGACCCTTGAAGTGGGAGAGAACAAGCATGGAATCGTAGTTAGCAGCGTTCTTGCCAAGATAATTCTTCTTGATAACATTGCCGTTCATTTCGATTTCCATATCAGGACCTTCAGCGTCCATAATGTCAACCTTGAAATACTTTGTCCAGCCGTGTTCATCCATAAGGATCTTATGCTTTTCTGTTGTGTTGCGCTGACCTTCGTAAGCTGTGTTACATTCAACAACTGTGCCGCCTACATGGTCGATGATAGGCTTCCAGAATTCAGGGTGAAGGAAGTTCTGGTTGCCTTTTTCGCCGGAGTGAACCTTGATAGCTACATTGCCCTTGAGTTCCTTGCCGACAAGCTTGTAAAGTTCAAGCACTTTTTCTGGGGAGATTTCTCTGGAAAAATAAACCTTAGCGTTCATAATGTCCTCCTATATATTCATACTATACTAATTATATACCTTAAACTGCCCTTTAAGTCAAGAGATTTTTGTAACATACATAAAAAATCTGAATAAGATAAAAATAGAACTGCACAATGAAAGGAAGGGACTTAATATGAATCCATTTAAAGAACGGGCAATGCCTGTTGACGCATCATTCAGAAACTGGCAGGGCATTTATCCAAAGCCATACTGCAAGCATGAGGTAGACCCATATACAAAGACGAGAATCATCCTGATGAACGGTACAGAGTTTGAATCGGTGTGGTTCGGCCACCGCTTCAATCGAATCTGCAACAACAACGATTTAAGAAGAGAACTCGCCCTCATCCGCCGAAGCGAGCAACAGCAGCAGAAGGTGATTGCCGCTCTCAAGCCGATGGACGAAAGCATTCTTGAGCACACTATCAGCTATGAACAGCTTGCTGTCGATCTTACAGCCGAAATGGCGCGCAAAGAACCTGATATGATGGTCAAAGCCGCTCTCGACTTTGCTCTCCTTGAGGACTTCGACCATCTTTACCGCTATGCCGACCTGCTTGAAATGCAGCAGGGTATAAAGGCTGAGCATCTTGTCGGCCATTACACCGAAATCATGCCGGGCAGACCGACAATTTCCGAGCACCGCTATCCCTTTGACAATGTAAGATGCTTCATCAATAACAAGACAGCTCATCCGCTGACAAAGCTTCATACAGCCATCATCACAGCGGCAGAGCAGCAGACGATGAACTATTATATGAATGTCGCCGCCGTTGTTGAAACGAGCGACATCGGCAGACAGCTCTATCAGGAAATCGGTCTTATCGAAGAACAGCACGTCACACATTACGGCAGCCTGCTCGACCCTAATGTAACACTTCTTGAGCATCTGCTTGCCAACGAATACACCGAATGTTACCTCTATTATTCCTGCTACCAGACCGAAACCGACCCATATATCAAAAAAATCTGGGAGCAGCATTTCTGCGAGGAGCTTTCCCATCTTCACAAGGCTGTCGAGCTTCTGCGTAAGTATGAGAAGAAGGACTGGTGCGAAGTCATTCCGGACGGCGAATTCCCTGATTTGCTTTCTCTCCATGAAAATAAGGAATATATCCGTAAGGTGCTGGAAAATACTGTAAACTTTACAAGTAAGAATGAGGATTATATCTGTGTAGATAAGCTCCGTCAGGACGACAGATTCTTCCTTTTCCAGCAGCGGCTCAATACACCTGTGTGCGAAGTGCCTTCTCATGCAGTTATAGAGCAGTATATCGCCCTTAACGGCATGGATTACCGCTATGAAATCCGCGAAAATCCAATTCCACAGCTCCGCGACCGCACAAAAGATAATACAACCGTCGGCAGATGTATGTAATGATATCAGCATAAAGAAATGTAGGGGAGGGTCTCTGTGCCCTCCCGCAATAAAACAAAAGCCACTCAGACCGAGTGGCTTTTTGCGTATAATATTAGTCGATTACTATTGTCTGGTTCATATCAAGATTGATATACCAATATTCATGGAGCTGCTTCCAGAAATACATACTGAGATTATCTTTACTTATTTCGCCATCCTTTGTGCCGTTATACTCAGGCTTAGGATATGCCTTTTCAAGCACACGCCACTCGCTCAGCCAATGACCTTCACCGGTAGTTGCATTGAGGCGGTAAGTATCATCATTGATATTTCGGCCAATGCTGTTTATAAGATTTCCGTCAATGGCTTCATCATATGTAAATGTATAACGATCCCAATCGCCGCTTTTAATCTTTAAGAACTGGTCGGGCGCAACACCCTGTCCTTCGCCGAGAACGCCGTTAGGCCCCTTTTTGAGAACAACCTTTGTGCCGTCCTTCTTGATGAAAATATCCCCTTCACGCGCAAGACGAGGAGTTGCTTCGCCATAACGGATTGTCATAGGCAAGAGGAGAGATACATCTGCACGAGCATCCTTGTTTACAAGTCTGTATGCCACCATAGCGCCCTGCTCACGTGTGAGAGTCTTATCTGGCGCAAATGTGCCAACATCGCCATAGCCTGTGATAAGTCCCATTGAGAAGGCTTTAAGAGCATAATCCTTATAATAATTGCCGATTGCCGAATAGTCCTTGAGCATGGAAGTATCAACAAGAGTGCCTGCCTTTTCGCCCTGCTTTTCAGCGGTACGAACTGCAATAAGAGCCATTTCCTCGCGTGTCATAGGCTTTTCAAGCTTTGCGTAATCAAACTCGCTTTCGCTGATAAGTCCCTTCTTTACAGCAAGCTCATAAGCATTGGAGAACCATGTCTTGCCGCTGCCCATAGCCGAAAGCTCGTCTGCATAGAGATAACGAGTCATAACTGTGATGAACTGCGCCTTGGACATTGTGCCCTCAGGCGAAAACTCGCTGATACCATACATATCAGGGTCCTTGGTGCCGTTGAACATACCAAGCTTGACCATTTCCATAATGGCACCGTGTGACCACCTGCCTGTTGCCACGTCAGAGAAGGATTTAAGCTCAGGCTTGTACTCCTGACAGTCTTCGATTACGAAAAACGCATCAACTCCGGCAACAGAAGCGCGGGCAGAAACGTAATATACGCCTTCCTTGACTAACATATAATGTCTTGCGCCGTCATCAGGAGGAATAGCTTCTTCAGGCATGAGAGAAGGAGCAAAGGAAAAATCCTTAGCATACATTACACCGCCGCCAAACTGTCCTGCTGCGTCAGGGTTTTCATTATAGAACTGGATTTCCACAGGACCTGTGCAGTAATAAACGTCAACTTCGCCCGCCATGTAAAGGTGAATTGGCTCGCCTTTATCGATTCGCGGAGCATTGACTTTGAAAATATAGTCAGGAATTACATTGCCATAAAAATAATCTGCAGGAATAGTAAACTGCAGATGATCATTCGCCGCAAATACCGACATAGGCATAAGCATAGCAAGAATGAGAAGCATACTGAATATTCGTTTCATATAAAATCCCCCTTATTTAATATAATTCAAGCATAGCATAAAATGCTGAAAATATCAATAACAAAGCCGCCCATGACGGACGGCTTTCGCTTATTTCCAATATTCTTTCTTCACAACCCTGTATGCAGGCTTGTAATGCTGGTGATACTGCTTTGTGTGTGAAGTGGGGCGTATGCCTTCCATGAGATAGGTGGCAACAGCCTTGTAAGCTGTGTCAAAATCAAAACTGAAACAGCCTTCCTCAGCCATTTTAATAAATAAATCGAGCTTTTCCTCAAAGGCATAGTTGCTTCCGCCGCCTTCGTTGGCACTCTTTACAAATGCCTCATTGAGCCTGCCAAGCTGAGCCTTGTCAAGCCCCTTGAGGGAAACACGCACATAGCCGTTTCCAATATCCTGCTCGGCTTCACAAGGCAAATCATGGGTTTCCTGCCATTCGCCAAGCAATCTCCCTTCGGCAACAAGCGGGTCTGCAATAAGATGCCCCGGACCAAACTCGTGCTGAAAAATCAGCTTGATATAGTCCTGCGGCAGAGAATGAGGATGAAGTTTCTTTTCCAGTAAAATATATTCTTTCATATAATAAATCCTTTCACTATTTCTTGGCTTCCTCGTAGGATGTAGGGGCGGGTTTCCATGCCCACCCGCCTAATAAATGCGCCGCAGGCACCCATTTAGCCTCCCCTGTGATTTCACCCCAACGAGCGGGCTCGCCGGGGACCCCATTATCGGGGAGGGGGCGCCGTAAACGGCACTAGCTTCGCGTCGCCACGAAGTGGTGGTGGGGTTGTCTGATATTAAATGCGACTTGTGTAAGCGCCCTTTGGGTATCACACAACACTTACACATTACTAAAAAAATACCGCCGCTATATAAAACGGCGGTATTGTGCAGTTTAGTGGTGCTTCTTCTTGCTTGCAAATGGCGGTTCATCGCCATCGTTGAGAGGCTTGAGCTTTTTGAAAAGCCATGTCATCATAGGAACGGCAAGGAAGAGGAAGGAGAACAGGTCGGAGAGCGCCTGTGCGCCTGCAAGACCGTATTCGCCGATGCCGAACATATTCTCCAGAATTGGAGGGAGAATCAGAACTATAGGAATGAGGAACAAAAGCTGGCGTGACATACTGAGAACGAGATTCTCAACAGGTCTGCCTATCGACTGGAACATATTACTGGAAACCATAACGATGATGTGCGGAATAAGCACAACGCAGAGTGTACGCACCTTGAAAGATGCAACGGCGAGAACAGTAGGGTCGTTTTCCGAGTTGAAGAAACCGATAAGAGTTTCAGCACCGAGGAACATTGCTGTGCCGAGAATGAGAGCGCAGATCGAGCCGATCTTGACGGTTGTCATGTAAGCTTCCTTAACACGCTTGTATTTCTTTGCGCCCCAGCAGAAGCCTGCAACAGGACCGAAGCCCTGGGAGAAGCCCATGATAGCAGAAGCGATAAGACGGTAAAGCTTATTGGCAACAGAGATAGCGGCGAGAACAGCAGTGCCGAAGCCCTTTGCAACATGGTTGGAAATAATACCGCCAACAGACATAAGGCTCATACGCAAAAATGCAGGAACGCCCATCTTTGCAACTTCGCTCATTGTATCCCATTTCAGTTTGAAATGCTTGAAATGAAGTTCAAGCATAGCTGTCTTCTTGATATAAGGAATAGCGAGAACACAGCAGCTGAACATCTTGGAAAGGGCAGTAGCGCCTGCAGCGCCGGCAACTTCCCAGCCGAAAACGTTGATGAAAAGCGGGTCGAGAATTATATTGAGGAAACAGCCTGAACACATACCCCACATAGCATAAGTTGTCGAGCCTTCGCTTCGCAGAAGCTGATTCATGATAAGGTTAGCTGTTGTAAATCCTGATGAAAGCATGATCCAGTGTGCATAGTCCATGGAATACTGGAGAGCTGAATCTGTAACACCGAAAAGACGGACTATCGGTTCTTTGAAGAATACGCAGATAAAACCTAACATAAAGGAGAAAAGAACACCGATAGTGAGAGTTGTTGTAGCAACGGAAGAAGCCTTTTCGTCTTCCTTGGCGCCCATAAGACGGGATATGTAGCTGGCAGCACCCATTGCAAAACCCATTGAAACGGCGCGGAGCAGATTCATAAGCGAATCGTTTACCGCAACAGCAGCGGTGGCATTCATGCCAAGCTGACTGACGAAGAAAGTGTCGGCAAGATTATATATCGAGTCGATCATCTGAGAGATAATCATCGGTATGGCAACTCTTGGAATGACCTTCATCATCGGATCTTCCAGCATCATACGGCGACGAGCTTCTCTCTGTAAAGCTTGCTTGTTAGCGTCCAAAGCAAATTACCTCCATTTCTTTAAGTAACTTAATGAATATATTTTACACCCATTTAAAACATAAGTCAAGATAATAATTTTTTATCAAACTTTAAGCGAAAAAAGGCCGCTTTTAAATAAAAGCCTTTCCGGTTTCAGGAGGAGGTGTTTATTGCGTCACTTGCCTCCCTCTGAGGAGGGAGGTGGCTGCCGAAGGCAGACGGAGGGAGAGAAAACTATCAAATCCGACGGAGACACATATAAAAAGCCTCTCCTGTTTTAGGAGGAGGTGGCAGTCCGAAGGACTGACGGAGAGGGTGTAAACACACTTCTTCTACATTCGTAGAAATTTCTCTTGACAGCAAAAATACTTTCATGATATAATTTCTACAAAAGTAGAAGATAAGGAGATGTCTTATGAATAATATAAAACGCCTGCCCGACAGTGAGCTTGAGCTTATGCAGATAATCTGGAAGCTGGAATATCCCGTTTCCCGCCCGGACATCGAAAAAAACCTGCCAGAAAATCATCAGCTCGCCGCCACAACGATTCTCACATTATTAACACGCCTTTGCGAAAAAGGCTTCCTCAAGGTGGAAAAACAGGGTAAAACCAACCTGTATACGCCCCTTATCGCCGAAAAAGATTACCTTGCAGGGGAGAGCCGCAATATCCTCAACCGCCTTTACGGCGGCTCGCTGAAAGCCTTCGCAATGTCTTTGGTCGACTCAGGCGTAAGCCGCGAAGAAATCGACGAGCTGCGTAAAATGCTTGAAGAAAACAAGCTTTAAAGAACTGATGCTAAAAGCACATTCGTCGGTGGCTCTTTTCAGCCATTCTGACAAAAATATCTCGCCGTAAGGAGGAAAGATTATGATTACTGAAAAAGTCTTTTATGTAGCCCTTATTTCATTTATCGTATGGTATGTTTTCCGCCGTGAATGGCGGTATGAAAAGGAAGTAGCCCGAACAGGCGTCGTCATGGAATACCACAGAGGGCGCACGACAGCCATCGGCTCTCCGATGATGTTTCCCTATGCAATGCTTGCAATAACAGCAGTAATCCTGCTTCTTAACGGCTTCGGAAGCGCCTTTGAAGGTCTTGCCGAAATGGTATACGATTTTCTTATGACAATAAGCCTTTATTACATCGTGCTTATGGTGACATTGCCGTTTCTGCGCAAAATCATCAGCGCAAGAGCGTGCGCCTATCTCTGGATAGTGCCTGCCGCCCTTTACAATTTTATATATGTATTTAACAGACGAAACTTCTCGGTGCCGCCGTTTACAGTGAGGATTCCACGCAATATAGCCATTGCCTTTGCTGTAATCTGGCTTGTCGGCTTTGCCGTAATAATGACATGGAAAATAGTGTCCCATCTCCGTTTCCGCAGGGAAATCCTCGAGAATGCCCACGAAGTCAAGGATGAGGAAATCCTTGCCCTCTGGGATAAGGAGCAGGATTTAATCGAGCGCAAGAGGGTGATCCCGCTTCTCGTTTCCGATAAAATCGCCTCGCCTATGACAATAGGCGTCCACGATGGAGCGCTCCGTACAGTCCTTCCTGCTATACATTATAATATAGAGGAGCTTGAGCTCATATTCCGTCACGAGCTTCGTCATGTCCAGCGCCTCGACAGCGAAACAAAAGCCTTCTTAGCCTTTATGCAGGCCTTCTGCTGGTTTAACCCTCTCATGTGGTTTGCCACCAAAAAGGCGGCAGAGGATATGGAATTGTCCTGCGATGAAATGGTGCTATACAATGCCGACGAAAGCAAGCGTAAAAAGTATGCGGAGCTACTGCTCGAAACAGCAGGGGACGGCAGAGGATTTACAACCTGCCTTTCGGCAACAGCCAACAGTCTGCGCTACCGCCTTAAAAATGTAATGCTTCCGCGCAAGCGTCTTTCGGGCGCAGTTATAATTGCTCTGGTCACAGCCGTAATTATGATGACAGGCAATATTATAGCTGTAAGCACCAGTTACGGCAGCATAGATGATGTAATTCTCCATGACCTCGGTGATTATTACATCAAAACCACAAGCATTCTTACAGCCGACGACTATAAATATAAGGATGTCTACGGCTGGGACGAAGAAAAGCTGACCGATTATATCGGCTCCCTTGAAGTCACAAAGATAAGCAATATTATGGACGAGCCGCAAGGCGAAAAGCAGGGGCTTTTCCTCGCTATGCAAGGTGAAAATGACCTTATCTGGTTGAGCATTATGGACGATGTCCTCGATGTGCAGGTCGTCGGAGGGGGTAAAGCTTCTGGACTTTACACAATCGAGGATAGCATAGATTGGACGCTAATAAATAGCTGTATGGACTATACTGTGGAAAACCCTGACCCCAATCCTGTACGCCCCACACTCGGCTTGTTCTTTGACCCTCCGCTTGAGCCTTACGAAGAAGCCTTGCACGCTGAGGACCGCCTGATAAGAATGACAGAGGGCAGTAATGTCACAGAATTTGAAAAGGAAGAACACGGCTGGAGCGGTGTTGTCGGCATAAAGCTCGACAAAGCCTTCCTTGAGTTTTCATACGAGCCTGAGGATTTTCTTATCGAAATCGAAGGTATGAACGGTGAAGGCAAGGAAACCGTTAAGCCGTCACAGCTTGGCGAAGGCAATGCCCTCAATTTAAAGCCATATCATGCCCGCTACACAGTCTACGGCACCTTTAAATCCCATAAGCGCACAACCTACGAAATGGCATTCTATTTTGAAATCAATCCAAACCAGAGATAAAACAGAAAGGACAAAATTATAATGTCATTCTGAGCGAATGCGAAGAATCTCCATCGGTTTGTACAAACAAATGTAAGGAACTTAATCCACCCTCTTGCAATTCAATTTCAAAAATGCTATCATATAGGTAAGCAAAAACTAACTGCGGAGGGCATAATATGAAAAATCTTGAACAGAAAATCCGTACATTGCTTAGAGAAATGGGCGCAGATATAGTGGGAATCGGTGATGTAAAGGGAATTGCCTTTAATGGATACACACGCGCCATAGCCGTTGCAAAAGCCCTTCCGCTCCATGTTCTCGAGCGCGAAGTGCCGGAAGGACCTACCCAGGAGTATCAGGACAGATACGATGAGCTGAATCTTCTGCTGGACAAAATGGCAGACGCCGTCGAAGAATTGCTCGTCAGCGAAGGCCACCGCTCGCTTGCTCTTTCACGCAGAAATATCCAGTGGGACAGGGAAACCTTTTCAACTCCGTTTCCATATAAGACAGCCGCCACACGCGCAGGCATAGGCTGGGTGGGTAAATGCGCCCTCCTCGTCACGCCTGAATGCGGCGCAGGCGTCCGTCTTACGGCGATACTCACCGATGCGCCGCTGGAAACAAATGAGCCGATTAACGAATCCCGCTGCGGAGAATGCACGGTCTGCACCGACATATGCCCTGCAAAGGCGATTAAAAACGCATTATGGGATACACAAAAGGTGAGAAGTGATCTTGTCGATATAAAGCAGTGCGATAAAATCGCCCGTGATATCGCTGAAATCAAGCTTGGCGAGCGCACAACGATGTGCGGCAAGTGCTTTGCCGCCTGTCCGTATACAAAAGCCTATATCGCCCGCAAAAAAGCCGAAAAATAAATCAAAAACTCCCGAAACTTACATCGGGAGTTTATTTTATAACATCAATTTGAAAAACATAGTGCGTATATGTAAAAAAAGAACGCCCGACGGACGTTCTTTTGTTTTCGTATTTTACGATTACTTCTTGCCGAAACGCTTGTTGAAACGGTCAACACGGCCGCCTGCGTCTACGAGCTTCTGCTTACCTGTGAAGAATGGGTGGCAAGCGCTGCAGATTTCAACCTTAAGGTCCTTTCTTGTGGAACCTGTTTCGATAACGTTACCGCAAGCACACTTAACTGTTGTTACAGCATAGTTTGGGTGGATGCCCTCTTTCATTGTTTTCACCTCTGAGTCTTATTTTTGTTAGCACATGTGATGTATTCTATCACAACATTTCAAGAAAATCAATAGTTTTTTTGAAAAATCTTGAAAAATATTTTTGCACATGAAAAAACATGAAAAAAACACAAAATTACTATTGCGTTTTTTTCAATTATCTATTATAATTTAATAGCTGTTTGCAATTTTGTCAAGAGTAAATCAAAAATATTTATTGAGACAATGCAATCTACATATTAAATATATTTCGAAATCAAGGACGGAGTTCAAATGAAAAACAGAAAAAAGCAGACTCGCAATAAGAATATACTCATTTCTGTTATAAGCGTGCTCGTTATCCTCGTGCTTCTCTACGGCATCGGATATTCCACAGGCTTTATCCAGAGAAACCTCACAGCTCTCAAGGTGGGCGATTATAAGATAAATGCCCTTGAGTACCGTTTTTACTACACAGACGCAAAGAACAATCTCATCAATGAATACGGCACAGAAATGGCTCAGAACGGCGTTGACTTCAATAAGCCTCTCGAAAGTCAGCAGTACACAGAAACTGTTTCCTGGTCTGACTATATCCACAATCAGGCTGTTGCTGAGCTTACAGAAATCTACGGCATCTACGGCGCTGCTGAAAAGGCAGGTCATGTTATGAGCGATGAAATGAAGGCTTCTGTCGAATCCTATATGAACGCTCTCGTCGGCTCTGCTCAGAATCAGAAT
>SVKW01000119.1 GCA_015068285.1 Oscillospiraceae bacterium
GGCGCTCAAGCAGACTTACGAATGTATTTCAAAGGCTTTCGGCGGTGATGAGCATTGTTACCGTGTGGGCGGCGACGAATTCGCCTGCATTTTCTCAGGCTCATTTGAAACCTTCTCCGGCAAGCTGACTATGTTCAACGATATTATAGACTCGGCTGCAAAAAGGGTTGCATTCCCATTCAGTATTGCCACAGGCTATGTGTCTGTCGACAGGGCAAAATATCCTTCGGTCGACGATATGCTCATTGATGCCGATATGAATATGTACGCCGATAAATCAGAAAAAAAGCATTAAAATATGTAAAAAAGCTCTCCGAATGGAGAGCTTTTGTTTTATTTTATAAGCCAGCCATAGTCCTGACGGCAGTCAACACAGTGGTCTACATATACAGTTTTATCGATTATCTGGTAGATAAGCATATATCTTTTGTCAAACAGGATATATCTATACCGATATTTTGGAATATAATCCCCATTCAGCCACGGACCTCTGCCCGGCATTATTTCCAGCGAAGATGCCGCCTTTGAAAAGTCCTCAACTAATTTTTCCGCAGCGCTTCGACTTACTTTTGCCAGAAATGCTGCATGGGAAACAAGCATATTTTTGGCATTCTCTGAGATCACTACTCTATAAAGTTCATCACTATTCATCGAGCACCTCGGCTATCGCATCCTTCATTGCCTTTGCCACATCGTATGTCGAGTAGCCCTTATGCCCATTAAGTCTGGCTTCCTCCGCTGCCAGAAGCTCCTCACGAAGCTTCAGCATTTTTTCTCGCCTTACAAATGCTTCAATATCCATAACAACAAGGTCGCCCTCGCCATTTTTGGTAAGATAAACCGGCTCACCTGTCTTGCGGCAAAGCTCGGAAATCTCGTTATAGTTCTGCCTGATAGCTGCCGATGGTCTTATATTCATATAATCATCTCCCATAGTAATATTCTGATTAAATTATATATGAATTATACTATATTGTCAATAGTATAAAAAAGCTCTCCATTTTGGAGAGCTTTTGATTTATTTTTTGATTTTTTTATAGAAATATATAAGTGCGGCGATTTCGATGAAAAGTATCAGAAATGCCAGGAAGATCAGCTCGTTATCCTGAGTTTTCATACCGATTATGAAAAACAGCAGGAAAAGTCCGCCGCAGACAGCGGCTATGATAATTATGAGCAGTACACGCAGCCATGCGGGAGCTTTTTTCGATGTTGCGGCGTCAAATACGCCTTCAAAGATTATTTCGAATATAAGTTCAACAAAATCTTCCAGCATATGAACTCCCTTCTTACTAAAAACGGGAGGGCATGGAAACCCTCCCCTACATATATTTTACAAGCCGAAAAATAATGTTCAGGATGATAAGTTGTTTTGCAGGGACAATTCACGAATTGTCCACGGGAGCAGCAAGCGGCTCCCCTACATTACAGACATTACTCCCCGATATATGTGAATCTCTTATATTCCACGCCGTCGCGGACGACAGTTTCGTTCCACATCGCAAGCGGACGCACCCACACGCCGCCTTCGCCATAGAGCGCCTTATAGACCACCATATCCTCAAGGGTTTCCGAGTCCTTTGCGATGCACAAAAGCTCATACTCATTGCCCTTGAAATGGCGGTATTTTCCCTTTTTTACTTCCATTTTAACCCTCGTATTTCTTTGCGATACCTGCAATATAGCCTTTCAGGTTGTCGACAGCCGCCTTCGGCTCAAGCAGGAGGGCATCTTCGCCCAGGCTGAGAAGCCAGCCATAGAACTGAGGACTTTCAAAAACAGGCACAGAAACTGTGAAATGCTCTTCTCCGTCCTTCAGCATTGTGATATCCTTGCCGAAGCGGTCGATCACCACGCCTGCCAGTCTGTTGGCAAAACGCATTTTAACCTGCATTTCCTCGCCGCCGAACATGGAGAACATTCTTCTCGAATAGGATGCAAAGTCGATATCCTGCAGCTTTTCAAGACCTTCACGGACAGCCTTTATCTTTTCAATGGTTTCCATCTTGTCCACACGATAGTGCTTGACCATATCGGCCTCATCATCGTAAGCCACAAGATAGTAATTTTCGTTGCTGCAGGTCAGCGCCAGAGGGCTGAGGGTATAACGTTTGCCGCTGTGACGATATACCTTTTCCTTATCCTTGTCATACTCAAAGTACTTGAAAGAAATCTGGCGATTTTCATTGATGGCAGAGTGTATTTTATCTATATTGTAGTAAACACTTTCGTTCATAGTCTTGACTCTGCCCGAAACATAGACCTGGCGCTGAAGGCTCTGAGCCTCATATTTGCTTGCAAAGCTTTCGATTTTTCTTATAAGGGAATTGGACTTTTTAAGCGTGATAAACTTTGCCGACTGGATGGAATCGACGAGCAATTTAAGCTCAGGAAGCTCAAAAAGGCGGTTTGCGATATAATATCCTGTATGTCTGCCCTTGTGCACCTCAACATCGATGCCGTAAAGTCTAAGCGTTTCGATATCGTCATATATGCTCTTGCGTTCGGCAGTAATGCCCTGCTCTGCAAGATAATTTATCATTTCAGGAACTGTGATGCTATGCTCTTCATCAGTTCTCTCCATAAGCAGTTTCATAATATATAAAAGTTTAAGCTTTTGTCTTGATGATTTTGCCATATTATGCTCCTTTCACAGTCTTTGCCGGACTTCCAGACGCAACCGTTAGTTATCTTTTTAATCATTATAACACATTATATTCGATTTGTCTAATACTATATTTTTAGATAGTGCAATATATGTATAGTTTTATCTATTTTAGATAATAATGCTATATGTAATATATTATGAATAACAAAAAGGACAGGTGCTACCTGTCCTTTTTTATCAACTTAGTTTGCAAGCACATTCTGCACGACCTGATTGTATGTATTCTGAGTGAACACGCCGTCAGAAATAAGCTTCTGCGCAAGAGTCTGGTTTGTGCCCTTTATTTTCGCCTTGAGAGCATTGTAGGAAATCTTTACGATATAATCGCGGTACAAGCCGTTTTCGGCAATCTCCGCCTGCTCTGCCTTTGTGATGAGCCCCAGCTCGACAGCCTTGCTTTCGGAAGTCTTTTCCCAATGGAAATCGCCTGCTCCATCGTCATAGCCGAGAGCGCGGAGCACAAAGGTATAGTACATCTTTTCATCAAGCTCCATCGACGGAGAGAATGTGGTGTTTTCTGTATTAGTGCCCTTTGTTATGCCGTTTTCATAGCCGTAGCCGATGTATTTATGACCTTCAAACCAGCCTGTAAGGTCGGTAAACTGAGTCTGACCGCTGTGGGCAAGAGCCTCATCTTCATAGCCCATAAGACGGATGAGCATAATAAGCCCCTGAAGTCTGTCGCCCTTCTTATGAAGGTCAAAGCCATCGTTTGTGCCGCGGAAAAGCCCTAAATCATAGAGCGCCTGAGCATATTTTGTATTGACAGGCTCATAGAGCGCCGTCTTTTTATACTGACCGAAAACGAGAATATTCGTATTGTCAACAGTAGCTTCAAAGCCCGATGTATTATCGGCGGCAAAGAAATAGTGGGTGTTGAGGGGCGCTTTTGTGCCCACATTGGCAAGCCCGCCTCGTGTGAGATTTATTGCATCGCCCTTGACGCCGAAAAGCATAGCTTCGCCCGATGTGATGACCATTTTTGTGCCTGTGCGGGCGGTCACCTTCTCGCCTGCAAGGAGGTTTACATTTGTGGCTGTCGAAAGCAGCTCGCTTTTAACCTTATCGGCAACAGCCTTTCTGACGGCTGTTTTGACAAGCTCCTCCTCGTTGACAGAGGAAGCGGCAGCATTGTCTATAACTTCGATGCTTTCGTCGACGAAATCCTTGCTGTCGGCTATCGCATCATTATCCTTATCTTCAAGCATGATTTTAAAGGGCGACATGAATATCTTTTCAAGATATTCGACAGAAACCAGAGGGTCGTCTGCTCCGCCCGGGCCGCCAAGACTTGTGAATGTAAATATAAGCACTGTCAGCGCGATAGTAAGTGAATATATGGTTTTACGCAAGTTGCACCTCGCAGTTTATGGGTTTTCATATGTGTAATACATATATTTTACCATAATGGAGCTTAAATTGCAATATATAATGCGTATGAGCATTTCTGCATTCACTATTGCATTTTAATATAATATATGATATGATTATCTCAAAGATGATAAAACATCTTAATTCAAAACAACGAAAGGAAACTCTATGATGAAAAAGCTCATTTCCCTTTCCCTGGCGCTCGTTATGTGCCTCAGCCTTATCGTCACAGCAAACGCGACCGGTTATGCCCCTTACACTTTTACAGCAGATGACGGCGCAGTCCTCACTTTTGATGCTGCAAAGGTCGTAAAGGAAACTCACACTTTCGGCGATCCTGACGGCACATATGAAAAAGAAGTTACCATTATCTATCTCAAGCCGGGCTCCAATATTTCTGTAGAACATGATTATCCATACGGCTACGGTGCAAACGGCGATGAATTGGGTGAAGACGGCATTTACTGGATGAGCCCTGCATGGTTTGATATCCATAACGGCGCTGTTGAAAAATCACTCCGTTCCGGTATTCTTCTTGAACTCGACTGGGAAAACAACGTCTACCTCGCATTGGACGAAGACTCCGCTGAGCTTATCGCTCCTCCTGTTGCCCCTCCTGATACAGCAGTCGAAAACCTCGCCTATGCTTCCACACAGGTTGTCGGTCTTAACGGCTCGCCTGTAACTCTTGAAGCTTACGCTCTCAAGGATGAAAACGGCAACGACACAAACTATGTCAAGCTCCGCGACATCGCATCTCTCCTCAACGGCACAGCTTCTCAGTTTGAAGTGGGATGGGACGGCAATGTAAACATCATTACTGATTCTGCATATACAGCAAACGGCACAGAAATGAACACACCATTCTCGGGCAACCGCGAATATACAGTTCCAACATCTGTCACAAAGGTAAACGGCGAAGTGAAGGATCTTTCCGCTATCTGCCTTACAGACGACCAAGGCGGAGGCTATACATATTATAAGCTCCGTGACCTCGGCAAATTCATCGGCTTCAATGTAAGCTGGAGCGCAGAAACAGGCATCCTCATCGAGCCTGGCGTTCCATATACAGACGCAAACTAATTCTATATTATATTACAAAAGGCATCCATTACGGATGCCTTTTATTTTTGCTACATTTTTCTGCTTATTGCGTGATAGCTTATCCAGTAGAGAACCACAAGACCGCATATCGAAATTGCCGCCGCTGTGGCAATCTCTGCCTTGCCTATAATTTCAAGAATTATCACGGCAACGCCCATAAGTATCACATAGAGTGAAAATGCCCAGCTTCGCGCCTTGTTCATAATGGCAATATTGCGCTCGTCACTTTCGGCGATTTCCTGCTTACGGATGTTTTCTTCGCTGCTCGTCAGCTTTATATACTGTCTCAGGCGAACAGCGCCGCATACGATAAGTGCAATGCCGTAAGCGCTGAAAAACTCATTTTCAATATTCATGCCGAATACGACTGCCGTTGTAATTGCACCTATTATAATGTATGCAATAGCAATATAAAGTCTTGTTTTCAATTTCTTTCTGAATTCCATATTACTCCTCCTCAAATATAAACACTTCTTCGATGGTTTTGCCGAAAAACCTTGCAATTTTGTACGCAAGCTGCAACGATGCGTTGTATTTCCCGTTTTCCAGCGAGATTATCGTCTGCCTTGTGACGCCGACAGAGTTTGCCAGCTCGTCCTGCGTCGTCTTATTCTGCTTGCGCAGTTCTTTTATAATGTTATCCAAGAGTATTCCTCCTTTATCCTATACTGATCAGCATTTTGTAAAGTTTACTTTACATTTTTAAAATAACACAGGTTTTGAAAAATGTCAAGTATATTTTACATTTTTATTTAAAATATCAAAAAATCGAACATTTTTTCGTTTTAGGTATTTACAAACAGATGTTCGATGTGCTATAATAGTACCAGAACATTTATTCGATTTTCTGGCGGTGATTTTGTGGATATGTATGAAAAGCTTTGCATCCTTGCCGATGCGGCAAAATATGATGTTGCCTGCACCTCATCGGGCAGCTCAAGGTCAGCTCGCAAGGACGGAATAGGCTCGGCTGTCGAAGGCGGCATCTGCCATTCATTCACCGCTGACGGCAGATGTATCAGCCTGCTCAAGGTGCTGATGAGCAATGCCTGCTCTTACGATTGCGAATACTGTGTAAACCGCAGGTCAAACGATGTGAAGCGGGCGACATTCACTCCCCGTGAAATCGCTCAGCTCACCATTGATTTTTACCGCAGAAATTATATTGAAGGCTTGTTTTTAAGCTCGGCTGTCGTCGGCTCGCCCGATGCCACCAGCGAAATGATGCTGAAAGTCCTGCTTTTGCTGAGAAATGAGTACAAATTCTATGGATATATCCATGTGAAAGCCATTCCGGGCACAGACGAAAAGCTTCTCTCCGC
>SVKW01000120.1 GCA_015068285.1 Oscillospiraceae bacterium
GGGGGGGACAGTATATATTTCGGCAACCTCGTAGTAAGTCTTTTTGCCGTCTATCGCAGTAAACACCACTTCATCGCCTGTTTTCAGCCCTTCTATGCCGCCGAAATGCCCCTTGTAATTGTGAGCCGCAACGACAAGATTGTCCCCCACCTCGCCGTAATAACGGCAGGGCGAGCGTTTAAGCCTTGCCATGCTCCATTCAGCCTGCACAGGCAGAACACGGTCGAGCTTGGGAAGAGACAGCAGTCCCATATAATATGCGCCGTCAAGCTGAGCCGCCTTTACCTTGCGTGTCTGTGTCGTGGCAGGATATTCACCCGCCGCAAGCTGGTCGTCAGGGGTATACTCTATAGTTTCCATAACCTCGATCTCGGCAATTTCAGCCTCAGGCGCTTCTATCGCGTTTATCACAGCCTGAGCATCGTGAAGGCTTATCTGAGATGCGCGGTTATCATCCCATAGATTATATCCATAAAGCATGCAGGCGGCAAGAATAAGCAGGCTTCCAAGCCCCATAAGGAGCTTCCCTCTTGTAAAACCTCTTTTGTCCATAGTCTAATTCTTCTTTTCGCTTATATAACCAAGCCCAAAAAGCAAAACGCCGCACATTGCAAGGAATGGCACAGGCCAGCGGAGAGCGCCCAGAGGCGGCAATTCCACCTTTGGCGCTTCCTTTTCCTCGGTCACATTCATGGTTTCGGTCGGCTCTGTTTCGGTATTTTCGGTCGTTTCGGTGCTTTCCGTGGCTGCAGTTGTGCTTTCGGTTTCATTTTCGGTTGCCGCTGTGGTATATTCAGGCTCATCATCGTCAGAAGCATAAGCCTGGAGCTTTATAAAAGCTTCGGCATGGTAAATCTGCACGCCTTCATTATCCGTATAAGGCAGAGGGACAAGAAACGGAATTGCCGTTTCAAAACCGCTTGTCCCCTCCTGCATTACAAGATAAACACCCGGCTCAAGCCCATCGAATTGCGCTGTGCCGTTTTTATCTGTAACAACAGGCTGGATTTTGATATCCGCAAGGCTGATATAAGGCTGGGATTCTCTTCTGCCATTCATAATATTTCGTATACGCAAAGCAGTTTCGGAAGAAATTTCCCTGTTTTCCCCATCACTCATGCCGTTAAAATCAATGATTTCATCGGGATTTGCATTGGCAATCACGGCCGCAGTATCAAAAACCACCACGCCCTTTTCTTCCCTTGCATTGCCTACTTTATATAAGGCTATCCCTATTCCGCTCTGGGGGCTTTCGCCGTATTTCGCCGTAACGCGCAGTCCGGCATTGTTTTCGAGCGCTGACACCGAAAAGACCATGCATATTGCAAGGACAAAAAATGCCAATATCAGCTTTATATATCTTCTTTTCATAGGCTTTCCTTTCTGCGTGCAATAAATATTACGGCAAGAATAATAATCGGCAGGGCGGCTATCGGAATAACCAGCATTTTATCCATTCGGACAGCATCTGCCGTAATGTGCAGCTCTGTATTTTCAATATCCGCTATGCGCCGCCCTCTCACAAGCAGGCGGTGGGTGTTGATGCCATAAGGGGTACAGGTGACTATCGTACACTCGTCCTTCCCTTCGTGTATGGCAAGCTCCTCCATTTCATGGGGCAGAACAACGCATATATGGTCGATTTCATAGGTCAGCGCCTCGCCCAGAGCATTGACGACGAAGGTATCCCCCTCTTTCAGCCTGTCAAGGTCGGTCAGCAGCTTTGAAGAAGGAAGCCCGCGATGGCCTGTGATAACGGCGTGGGTGCTTTCGCCCCCGATTGGCACAGAAGAGCCTGGCATTGTGCCTGCGCCGACCTGCAGTACAGATTCTTCCGTGCCTACATAAATCGGCAGGCTTGTATCTATGGCATCTATTTCAATATAGCCCAGCGGCTCATCTGTCCCGCCGAAAATATCGTAATATTCCATCAGTTCTTCTTCGGTTGGAGAAAATCTGGCAGGATTATGAGGAAGAGAGGCGTTGTATTCCATTGCCTTGCGCTTGTGCTCCTTATAAACATCGGTGTCACGGCTTTCCATAGCCTCCACATAGTGTGCGATAGCCTTAGCCTGCTGTCGGGCGCTTATATAATCGGAAACTGTGGGATAGAGCAGCAGAGAAACACCTGTGAGGAAAACTATAACGAGAATTATTACATATATCCGTTTCTTCATAGCCCTCTCCCAATCGTCACAAAATGCATTTACACACAATTATAATACCTTATTTTGTGACATTTGTCAATGCAGGGCAAACAAAAAGGAGAGCCAAGGCTCTCCTATGTTTTACTTTGACGGAATGACCCATACGGCTGTCGGGTCGACGTGCTTGCCGTTTATCTTCACTTCAAAATGAAGATGCGCCCCTGTCGCCTTGCCTGTCTTGCCGACTGTGCCGATAACATCGCCCTGATTTACTCTGTCGCCCTGCTTTACAAGGGCTTCTTTCAGGTGGGCATAGAGAATCTCAGCGGCATCGTTGGAAATTATGATATAGTTGCCCTTTTCGGAGTCAAAGCCTTGCTCAATAACTCTGCCCGTTATCGACGCCACAACATCTGTGCCTTCATTATATACAAGGTCAATGGCAGGGTGGCTTTCCGAATACGGGCGTGAAGCTATCTTTCTGTAGTCAGTACTTTCACACGGATAGAGAATGAGGGTATTTTCGGTGGTATCGCCCAACGGGATATAATGTACGATAGGCAAAATGGATTTCTTCACATATTCCACCATTTCTGCATTGAGAATGTCGCCTTCAATGGTGTAGGTCATGCCGTTTTCGCTCATTATAAAGCCGTCACTCTTGACGATTTCACCCTCGTTTGCCTTGATACGAATTGTAAACAGCGTACCCTTGTCATTTGAAAATGCCACGCTGTCCTCGTTTTCGGCAATGATGAAATCATTGTGGAGGGCAAGCGGCATTTCGAGAGAGAAATTTTTCTCCTCATTCCAGATTCCAACGCCTGTTATAAGCGGGATTTTGCCGTTTTCATCATAGACTTCGGCATAGAAATCCTCAAAAAGCCCGACAGCGCGCATTTTATTGAAGTAGTCGTACGGCACATAGGTTGTATTGCCCGACAGCACAACAGGCTTTGCCATAACGATATTCTCTGTGCTGCCGTGGGAATAGCCGCCTATATAGCCTGCAGATGCGCCTATCTGCACTCTGCCCACATACTTTCCGCCCTTATCGTCAGGGGTTAAAAACTGGACGATGCCCTTGAAATATGTGATGTCCTCATCCGGGATATTTTCAAGGTTAAGCATTTCACGAATAGGCAGATATACCGTGTTGTTTGCAACAAATGGCTTATGCTCAAGATTTATCTCCTTGCCGTGGAGAAAAACCTTTATATTTTCGCTTGTGGTATCACCGCCTGCCAGCACTCCGCTGACGAAAACCGAGGTGAAAATCATTGCAAAAGCGCAGACAAGGGAGATAAATCTCGTCTTTCTGCTGATATTATTCTTGTTTTTTATCATTGCGAACCTCCGCTTAAGGATTTTTGCGTTTTCGCTCATGCCTGCACCGAGAGGGTTTGTTTTCCCCGATGCAAGGCTGAGAATCGTCATCATATAAGCGGTCTCGCTCTGCTTATCCATATCCTTTGTGGCATCGATGTCGCAGGATATTTCGCAGTATTCGTCACACTTTGCCGCGGCAAAATGAATGAGCGGATTATACCAATGGACACAGCGGACAAACATCACAAGCCATTTCATTAGTATATCGCCCCGTCTGTAATGCACCATTTCATGGGCAATTATGCCGTCAAGCTGTGTGTCGGTCAGCTTTATATCGGGCAGAATGAGGGTGGGCTTTATCACGCCCATCAGCATCGGCGAGCGGAGAAAACCGCATTTTTTCACCTTTACAGGGCAATTTATATCGGCTTTAGGGCATTTATGCACCCTTATTGCCAGTATCATATAGCCTGTAAGCCTGAAAATGAGCATAACGGCAAAGCCTGCCGCCCAGATATATGGCAGGTATTGCGATATGTTTATTTCACGCTTTATCGGCTGTGGCGCTGTGATTTCGGATGGAGTTTCGGCTGTGGTTTCTGTCTGGGTTATCACTTCAGGTACCTGCAGGATAATCTGCTGTTCGTTTACAGACTTTTCGGGCAGATTTATGTCTATCCTGACAGGCAGAATTGTAATGATAATCAGCGTCAGCCACATATAATAATGCCATTTTGGCGAAAAGTGCCTGTCGGTCAGCTTATTTATTGCCGCAAAAACCAGTATTGCCGCCGAGCCGACAAGCATAGGAATGAAAAGGTCGGTCATGATTTAGTCCTCCTTTTCGCTTAAAAATGCCATCAGTTCCCTGACATCTTCCTCCGAGAGAGTTTGTTCGCTGAAAAGCGAGACCGCAAGGTCTTTGACAGAGCCTTCATAAAGGCTTGTGATAAGGCTTTGAGTCTGGGCGCGGCGGTATTCGCTCTTTGTGATGAGAGGCGAATAAAGATAGGAATTGCCCTTCTTTTCGCATACAACAGCGCCTTTTTCCGCAAGTCTGCCTAAAAATGTTGAGATAGTCGTGCGTTTCCAGCCCTTATCGGCAACAGCGGCGTTGATGTCGGCTGTTGTGACAGGCTCCTGCCTGCTCCACAGAACTTTCATGATTTCAAGCTCTGCTTCGCCTATGCTTATATTTTTTGCCATGTGGAGGCCTCCTTCACGGGGGTATCGTATAGCCGCTTTTCTTCTGCGCACAAAGAAACGCGTCTACGCTTGTAGTCTACACTTATAGACTACACCAGTAGTCACGATTTGTCAAGAGGGAAATTTAAATTTGTAGGTACAATTCACGAATTGTCCTATTAAATATGCCTACGGCACCACCTCATCCGTCACGGCGTTGCCGCGCCACCTTCCCGAACGGGGTCCCCGAACAGCCTGCTGTTTGGGGTGTGAATCAAGGGGAAGGCTTTATTATCTAGGGGGTGCCCGAAGGGCAGGAGGGAGCGAAACCTATTTAATCGTGCCAACGGCACACCGCACCTATTCACTTTTAGCTTTTACTTATTACTTTATCTCCGGGAGGGCTCCGTCCCCTACACTTGTTTTCAGTCTGTATTGCAACAAAAAGCCACCCTTACGGATGGCTTTTGATTATTCAATTTCTATTTCGAGACCGACGCCCACTTCCGTGACATCGAGCTTTTCCATCATTTTCGCCTTGGCGACGAGAGAAACGCAATGGCATGGATAATTGAGCTTTATGTTATTCTTCTCAAAATATTCTATCGTTTTGCGGAGCTGCTCATCATCGTCAAACAGATGGAAACCGCCGATAACGCCGACAACACGGCCGTCACCGCAGACTCGCTTCGCCTGCTCGATAATATTGCAGATACCGCTGTGAGAGCAGCCTGTTATGACGAAAATGCCCTCCTTGCCCTTGTATGCAATAGCTGTATCATCAAGGAGAAAATCGGGGCGTTTTTCGCCGTTTATCAGCTCATAACCCACAGGCTTTTTGTTTTCAAAGTCGGTCACACGCTCGATTTCACCCAGATACCAGATATTTTCGCTGAGCTGACAAGGCTGGGTGCCATCACGGTAATCGGCAAGCTTTTTCACCTCATCAAGAGTGTAAGGCGCGCCGATATATAGCCCGTCGCTTTCGTACTTCTTATTGAAGCAGGACGGGTGTGCGACAAGCGGAATGTTTTTCATCGGAGAAAAACAGTACAGTCCGCGGGTATGGTCATTGTGCCCGTGAGACAGGACTATAGCATGGATTTTATTGAGATTTATACCCATTTTTTCGGCATTATCGAGAAAAATATGGGAGTAGCCTGCATCAAAAAGGATTTTATAATCCCCGTCCTCAACATAGAAGCTGAGGGCAGGCTCGCCCGTATAATAGCGGTCGATATATGTGTTGTTATCGCATAAAACTGTAAGTTTCATTTGGAGTTTCCTTTGAATTATGATTTTTGCGGTACGTCGTGAATCCCTCCACCGTTGTTCAGTGGCGACGCGAAGCTAGTGCCGTTTACGGCGCCCCCTCCCTTTAGGCAAGGGAGGCAGCCGTCCCCTACTCAGTTATAATATACTAAAATGGCGGAGAGATGCTCCGCCATTTATGCTGTTATTTTACTTATCTTCGTATTTTTTGGCAAGTTCTTCTGCCGCATTATCGCCGAAGGTTTCGAGCGGAGCGCTGAGCATTTCTTCCAGCTCCTTCTTCTCCTTCTCGTCCTTTTCCTTCTTTTTCATCACGAGATATACGCCGAGAGAAACGACAAAAATCACAACAGGCATTACAACAGAGCTGCCGCCCTCGTCCTTTTTGACCATAATTCTGTCGGCTGCTTCCTCGAAGGAATCGCTGAAATATTCATTGTCATTAAGGTCGCTGTAATAATTTTCGTCAAGTCTGTCAAGCAGGATACCTCG
>SVKW01000121.1 GCA_015068285.1 Oscillospiraceae bacterium
ACAGTAGTGAAATTCATTTGTGCTGACAATACTTAGCTGGCGACGGCTTGGGAAGATAAGTAATGCCTACATTCAAAAAGTCACTCGTATGAGTGACTTTTTTCATTTCCCCATAAAGCGGGCTTTACGGGGTCCCCTTTTTGATTGAATACTCGCTGGGCAAAATGAATTTGCCCGCTCGGTACGCGGACACTCGTCCGCGGTCGGGCGCTTGGCCCTCCTGAGCTAAGTCTTATGACTTGCTTTTTTCGTTTTGTACTGACATCCAAACGGGTGTCTTTTTTGTTTTCGGAACGTCGAGGACGCCGTTCCCTACACTATATATTAAGCCTCCCTGATGTAAGGGAGGCTTTTTTGTTATGCTCACATAAAAAAGATTTTTAATTTCGTTCAGAATTACAAACCGCCAGAGTCTTTTATAAATCGATATAAAAGAAGCTTTTACGGCGACTTGTATTTTGAAAACATATTAATATAATAAAATGCATAAAAGTTCCTTTTATATTATTGTCTTTTTGTGAAAATTATAACTCATTATAGATTTTACGTTGTAAACCGTCGAATAGTATTTAATTTATCTATTGGATTTTTTAACCTCTTAGTGGTGTTATTATCATGGAAGTTGTATGTAACTAACCAGGGTACGATTGCGCCCATTTGGTAGTATTATACTGAAAGCAATCAGGTTAGTTGTACAACTTATATAAAACATAGTTCCTGTTGCTGCACTTGCACGTATTATAAGAGCTGTGCAGACAGATGAAGGAGGTTGCTGAAAAGTACATGGAAAAGACACCTTTGAAAAGCGGTAAGTACAACGAAGACGCAAAGTCCAGCGGTAAGCTGACTCGCGAACAGTTGATGGAGCTCGAAGAAAGAGACAAGACTCCGCGACAGAAGATGTTCGATAAGATCATCACAGCGCTGCCTATTCTTATGGCAGCTATTGCATTGGCAGAATATCTTATTTTGCCTGATATCAACCCTAATCCAATGCCTCATATGTACACATGCCTGATGGCAGGTGTTCTCATTGCTTACACACTTGCAGTGATTATCGGCATTATCAAAGAAAAGAATGGTAATAAGAAGCTTATCCGCCGCCTCCGTCACAAGGCGCCTCTTTATACAGCTATTCTTATACTCCTCACAGCATTTGACTATGCTACAATCAAGACTAATATTTTTACATATCCACTTGTTCCATGTGTAAATAGTATTATGTACGCAGCTTACACAGACTTTGCAAATCTTCTCAACAGTGCTTTGCATACTCTCAAGCTCATGTTTGAAGGTTATGCCCTCGGCGTTATCCTCGGCCTTATCACAGGTATCACTTGTGGTTACAGCCAGAAGGTTAACTACTGGGTAGACCCTGTTATCAAGTTCCTCGGCCCTATCCCTATTTCCACATGGATCCCTATCATCATGGTATTTATGTCCGGCGCATTGGATCTCAGTGCTCTGTTCATCATCACAATCGGTGTATGGACAGCTGTTACTAATGCATCCCGTGCCGGTGTTGCAAATATTGATAAGGCTTACTTTGATGCGGCAAAGATTCTCGGCGCAAGTGAGCGTCAGCTTATTTTCCGTGTTGCCATTCCTTGTGCTATGCCAAACATCATGGCTGGTATGACACAGGGTATGATGACAGCATGTACAGCGATTATGGTTGCTGAAATGATGGGTGTTAAGGCTGGTCTTGGCTGGTACATCACATGGGTTAAGTCCTGGGCACTCTACAACAATATGTTTGCATCCCTGATCGTAATCTGTCTCATCTTTACATTTGTAACAAAAATTCTTAATATCGTCAAAAAGCGCGTATTGCGTTGGCAGATCGGAGTGACAAAGTAAAATGGCAGTAATTCTTAAATTGGATGGCGTTTCAAAAAGCTTTGCAAGAGTAGAAACAAACGATATCACAACAGCTTTGACAGAAGTCAATCTGGAAATGAAAAGCGGCGAGTTTATCAGCCTTGTCGGTACTTCCGGCTGCGGTAAGTCCACAATGCTTCGTCTTATTGCCGGTCTTATTCAGCCTACAACAGGTAAGCTTACAGTAAACGATGAAGAAATCACAGGCACATCCCCATCCCGCGGCATGATGTTCCAGACACATACACTTTTCCCATGGCTTACAGTTGAAAAAAATATCGCTTTCTCTGACCGTATGGCAGGCAAGCATAAGGAAAAGGCTTCTGTTGATGAAGTAAACCGTATGCTCAAGGTTATCGGTCTTGACAGCTTCCGTAAGGACTACCCTGCTCAGCTTTCCGGCGGTATGCAGCAGCGTGTTGCTCTCGCAAGAACACTTATCTGCAAGCCTGAAATCCTTCTCCTCGACGAGCCTCTCGGTGCTCTCGACTCGTTCACAAGAATGAATATGCAGGACGAAATCCTCAACCTCTGGAAGGAAAACAAGCAGCTCGTTATCATGGTTACACATGACGTTGACGAAGCTATCTACATGGGCACAAAGGTTCTCGTTATGGAAGCTCATCCGGGCAGAATCAATGCAGCTATCGACATCGACCTTGAATACCCACGTAACCGTGCATCAAGTAAGTTCGTTGAATATCGCCGTCAGATTCTCGATATGCTCCATTTCGGACATAAGGAAGACTAATTATAATACAGTTTGCCTGCCTTGCGTCAGCTAAGGCTGCCGTCGGCACGCGAAAAAATCCAAATTCGTTTAAATTTTTTATTATTAAATTAAAGGAGAAACCCTAAAATGAAGAGATTTATCTCACTTGCTATTGTTATGGCAATGGCACTTTCTCTCTTTGCAGGCTGTGCAAAGGAAGAAACAACAACAACAGCTGCTCCTGCAGGTGAAGCAACAACAGCTGCAACAGAAAAGGTTATGACAGAAGCTGAAGAACTCGAAGCTATGAAGAGCGAACCAGCTTACGAAGAAGGCTTTAAGTTCTTTGCATCCGGCGGATGTACATCTGCTCCATGGGTAGCTGACTACCTCGGTTACTTTGAAGAATACGGCCTCAAGGGCGAAGTTTACATGGCTGGCGACAGCTGGAAGGAAGCTCTTGGCACAAACTCCGCACAGGTAGCTGTTAACCACATCGCTACATGTCTCGTTCCTGCTGCTAACGATGTTAACTACGCTATCGTTAACGGCGCTATGATCGGCTGCCAGTCCCTCTGGGTACTTGCTGACTCCGGATATGAAAGCCTCGAAGACCTCAAGGGCAAGAAGATCTCTGCTCCAAACGGTATCGGTAACTCCTCTTACAACATCGGCGCTCGTTTCTTCGACGCTGACGGCATCAACCCACTCACAGAAGTTGAATTCGTTCAGGTTGAAACATCTGCTTGCGTTCCAGCTATGGAATCCGGCGAAATCGCAGCTGTTGTAGCAGGCGATATGTGGGCTTGGGATATGTGGAAGAACGGCCAGCTCAAGTGGCTCCGCTCCATCACATGGGACGAAGACTTCACAGACGAACCATGCTGTGTAACAGTTATGAACAAGGACTTCATCAACGAAAATCCTCTCATGGCTAAGTACATCACAAAGGCTATCAACAGGGCTCAGACATACATCGGTGAAAACATCGAAGAAATCACACAGGCTCAGATCGATGAAGGTCTCCTCACAGGCGACCTCGACAAGCTCGTTGAATGTATGACAACATATCAGTGGGGCACAGTTGACAATCAGTTCACAGAAACAGCTCTCCGCAAGATCGTTGAAGACTATATCCGCATCGGCCTCCTCACAACAATGAAGGATGCAGACAAGGTTATGGAAAAAGTTTGGTGGCCACAGGACCCAGACCACTACTTTAACTAATCGTTATAAGCTGTAAATAAGTTAAGACCCGAGGATTTTTCCTCGGGTCTTTTTTCTATATGTATTATATGCTGTAGGGGCAGGCTTCCACGCCCGCTCGGGATTTACATAATTTTATTAAATCCTATTCATTTCCTAAAATTATTGAAATTGGGTCTCCCGGATAAAAGCGGGAAATTGCAAAAAGTAAAAATATGCAAACCAGTACAATGGCAATATAAAACAAAACGCGTTTTGTGATGTATTTCTTCATGGAAAAACCTCCTTATATTTTCTTTTATATATAAGACAATTTCACGGCTGTGATCGGGACAGGATTTACAAAAATATTTTATTATTGTATAATAGGAAAAAAGCCAAGGAGGAAATTATGAATCCTGTTGCAAAAATCCACACATCGGGCGGCGTTATCACAGTTGAGCTTTATCCTGAGGCTGCCCCTAATACTGTCCGCAGTTTTATCTGGGCGGCAAATGAGAAAATGTACGAAAACCGCCTTATCAAACGCATCGTCCCGGGCTTTGTGCTTCAGCCGTCTTATTGTTATTTCGACGAGAAACGCTGTGACTATATGATAGAGGGCGAATTTGCCGCTAATAATATTGATAATCCGATTAAGATGGAGAAATATACAGTTGCCATGGCAGGTGACGGCGAAAAGGAAGCCCACGGCTGCGAATTTTTCATAACCCTCACCGATGAAGCAGGCGAAAAGCTGCAGGGAAGATTTGCCCCATTCGGCAAGGTCATTGACGGCTTTGAGGAAGTAGACCGTCTTGCGTCTGTTGAGCTTAAGCGTGTTTATCCGGAAAATATGGACAATGCCGTTGTAAACCAGCCTGTAAAAGACGAGTATATGCTCCATGTTGAAGTGGAAACCTTCGGCGTTGAATATGAAAAGCCTGAAATCAAATATTGGGTGAAGTAATGGACTTCAATGAAAAATTACAGAAATTACGCAAGGACAAGGGAATAACACAGGAGGAATTGGCAGAAATCCTGTTTGTGTCCCGTACAGCCGTTTCAAAATGGGAGACAGGCAGAGGCTATCCCAATCTTGAATCGCTCAAAGCGATAGCAAACTTCTTCAATGTGTCGATAGACGATTTACTGTCGGGCGATGAAGTCATCACTATAGCCGAGCAGGACAGCAAGCAAAAGGAAAGCGACTTCATCCGCAGAATATTTGCCCTCCTCGATTGTGGCATGATAGCATTTTTATTCCTTCCGCTTTTCGGACAGAGCAAAGATGAAATTGTGCAAAGCCTTTCGCTTTTCAGCCTGACCAATATTCAGCCCTACCTCAGGGCGGCATACTATATAATAGTAATCGCAATTATTCTCTGGGGTATATTGGCTCTTGCAATAAAAACTGACAGAAAAACCGAACAGGTTTCGATTGTACTCAGTATGGCAGGCGCCATGTTGTTCATATTGAGCAGACAGCCGTATGCGGCGGCAATGCTGTTGATTTTCCTTGCAATCAAAGCATTTTTACTTATAAAAACCAGATGACACCAAGAGTATCGCCGATGATACGTCCTTTTTCTTGAGATTTTGCCATCATTCATATAAGCTGTAACCATAAAACAGCAAATGAGGTAAATCAAAATGAAAAAAGTGACAGTATTATTGGCGTTATTTATTTTATGGACAGCCCTCGTCAGCCATGTCGATGTGCGACCAATCGGCCCAATGGAATCGGAGGTGGGGCTTGCAGGACTCAATCAGGCGGTGCGCAATATGGTGGGAGTTAATTTCACCCTTTATAACCTGACCGACCTTATGAGTATTATCCCCCTTGGAATATGTGCGGCATTTGGCATAATGGGGCTCGTCCAATTACTACGCCGCAGAAGCATTGCAAAAGTCGACCGCGACATTCTGGCATTGGGAGTATTCTACATAATAGTAATAGGGGCGTTTTTGTTCTTCGAAGTTTGTGTTATAAACTTCCGCCCTGTGCTGATTGAGGGAGTATTGGAAGCGTCATATCCGTCGTCGACTACAATGCTGACGATTTGCGTAATGTCGACAGCTGCAATGCAGATGAAAATACGAATCGCAAATGAAAAAATCCGAAAGGCAGCGGTAATAATTATCTACAGTTTCACATCATTTATGGTGGTCGGCAGAATTATTTCAGGCGTCCATTGGATAACCGATATCATCGGCGGAATAATTTTAAGTGAAGCTCTTGTAGGGATGTATAAAATAAAAAAGTAAAGGAGGGCGTCTCTTTTATGTCTTCAGCCTTCCCCTTGAGGGGAAGGGGGACCGTTTACGGTGGATGAGGTGTAAAAAACCAAATATTCTGAAACTAAAACCACGTCAAACTGTGGATAAGGTTGTGGAAAAGCTGTGGAAACATGTGGATAAGTTAGTATTTGGTTAAAATAATCAAAAAAAGATAAAAAAGTTATGCAAAAGTGCTTGACAAAAGGAGAAAGGTATGGTAATATAACGGAGCTGTCGGCGATGAGGCTGAGTAAAATACTGGAAAATAAACTGGAAAAAAGTTGAAAAAAGGTATTGACAAAGCGGAGCTGATGTGATACAATATACAAGCTGTCGCGAGAGACGGTGCTGAAAA
>SVKW01000122.1 GCA_015068285.1 Oscillospiraceae bacterium
CAGTATTGGACATTATTCACCTCGTATAGGCAGGATAAGTGAAACGTCTTCCCTGCTGGTCTGTGTAATTCTGATGCCGTTGGTTATATCATCCAACCACGTGGCATCCTTATTATTGCATAAAATCACTTGTTTAAGTGATGGAAAAGCCGTTATCTTTTCTTCAAATCTATCCATATAAAACAGATCATTCATAACAACAATATCGGCATCACGAACAGGATTAAGCTCAAAATACTCATCAAGCCTGTTCTCTGATATAGACGGAAGCCAAAGCAAATCGGTTTCGCCTATTTTTAAAGTTATGACGCCTTCATTATATGGCAATGTTTCAAAATGAACAGAAATATTCTCTGATTTGACAGAGTTGTTTTTATATCTGATATATTGGAGAGGATACTCTTTTCTGGTGTAATCAGAGCCATATATCCTGCATTCAGGATATTTTTCTTTAACTTTAATCGCACCTGTAATGTTTGCTTTATTCATTTTTGAAATGAACAAGGCATCGGGCTTAGTATTATACTCAAAAAGCTTGTTATCAATATGATTTAGCGTAGAACTGCTGTTTCCGTTGCCGCCACCTAATATATATGTTTCATCTTTTGTATGCACAAAAGCCATAGGCTGATAATTTACAAGCTTTATATCGATAAAACAGTTGCTTTGTTCGTAGATATAGTTGTTGTATGAAAATATTGCAACTGAAATTATGGAAATTGAAGCAAATATCCACAGTTTCTTTCTGACAAGCATGTATATCATAGAAAGAGCAGCAATAAATATCAGCAGCGGATATAAATAATTTGCGGCAGTTCTGACCGATGCAAACGGGATAGCCGAAAAGAGATCGTTCAAATAAAGTATAAGTCTGCCAAGCGGCATAATAATATATTTTGCCATTGCAGTTGCTGCCGGCGAATAGATATTCCAGATAATATAATTGATAATGCTAAGCACAAGTAATAGTGATGATGGCGCAACAACAAATATATTGCTTATCATTGAAATGAGCGACAGTCTGGTAAAGTATCTTACACTTACAAGATTGGAAAATACAGTTGCTGTAAAAGAAACAGCAGCCGAACTCAGAATAAAATACAGTATTTTTCCAATAAGCGAGTTTCTTTTGCAAATAGCATTTATTCTTGTACCGAATGCAGGATAAAGCATTATGATACCAAAAACTGACGCAAATGAAAGTAAAAAGCTTATATTGTGTATAGAAAAAGGGTTAATTGACAGTATGATGAACATAGACACGAAATATGATGTGTACACATTATAATCACGTCTCATAAAATATGCCAGTACCATAATGAAACTCATGATAACTGCTCTGAGAGAGGATGGAGAAAATCCGCTGATGAAAGCGTAAGCCAATATCAATGGAAGCCCTACCATACTACCTGCTTTTCTACCCATTATTTTCATGCAGAAAGCAAGCAGAATTGACATATGAAGACCGGAAACCGCAATAATATGAGCTGTGCCGCTTACTGAAAAATTATTGCGAAGTTCTTCATCCATATTTGACTTATCGCCTGTAAGCAAAGCTTTTACAAGGGCGCTTATATTGTCGGGATATAATCTGCAATATTCATCGATATTGTATTTGAGTTTGTCGGCTACAGAAAGCTCACGATGTCGTCTGTAAGCATCATCGGCATAACCTTTGAGGAAAATACGCTGGCCAAGATTATACTCGCTGTTAGAATAATATAATTTGACATCAGCTTCTATATTGTCACCTACGAAAAATGATTTAGCTGTATTTTCAATATAAATAATTGATTTATAATTCTTGCCATCTAATTCTATATCACCCACAACAGATATATAGTCATCGGTAGATGAAGCTATACGGTCAACATTCATATTGACCGTCATTTTCTTTGCATATATATCTTTTGTCGGAATATAGTCGTTATAGTATGTATAATTAAATAATAATGTTGAGATAAATACAGATAGTCCCAGTGTGAAAATAAAATTTATTTTCTTTAATAATACCAGACCAAAGATCGAAAATATTGTTGAAATACAAATAATTATGCGTAAAATATCTACGTTTATACGTTCAACATTAAAAGCGAGTATGGCTAAAACTGCCGATCCTGTTATCATAAAGATCAGGAGCGGCAGTTTATTTAATTTTCTGATTACAGACACCACTTAGCCGATCTTGGCTTCAAGAACCTTGCCGCCAATAAGATGGAAGTGGAGATGATGTACAGACTGACCAGCATCAGCGCCATTGTTTGTTACGACTCTGAAACCGTTTTCAATGCCCTTTTCCTTTGCAATCTTAGGAATTGTTTCGAAAATATGGGCAATAACACTGCTATTTTCAGCAGTAATATCTGCTGCACCATTCATTGTATGTGCCTTTGGAATAATAACAACATGAACAGGAGCAACAGGCTGAATGTCATTGAATGCGAGAATGAGATCGTCTTCGTATACCTTAGATGATGGAATATCACCATTTACGATTTTACAGAAAATGCAATCCATAACTTATCTCCTACTTATTGATCTGTTTTTCAACAATATTGTTTACGCTTTCGAGTGCTGCTTCGAGCATTTCCGGCTTGGAGCCACCAGCCATAGCACTGTCTGGACGACCACCGCCGCCACCGCCGCACATCTTAGCGATTTCCTTAAGGATATTACCGGCATGGGCGCCTGCCTTAACTGCATCCTTACCGCAAGCAGCAGCAAAATTGATCTTGCCTTCTGCATTTACTGTTGCGAGAACGCAAACTGCATCGCTTGCCTTGGATTTGATAGCATCTGTAAGGCTTCTGAGAGCATCAGGTGTGGAATTATCGATCTTTACGGAAATTACTCTGAGAGCGCCTGCAGCCTTGCTGTAATTGAAGAGGTCAACAGCCATCATAGAAGAAATCTTGCTGTCGAGCTGTTCGATCTTGTGCTGCTGATCCTTCATTTCAGACTGAATCTGAGTTACTCTTCTATGCATATCTGCAGGAGTTGTCTTGAGAGCATCGGCAACAGCGTGGATAAGGTTTGCCTGCTCTCTCATATATGTCATAACACCTTCGCCTGTCACAGCTTCAATACGTCTTACACCTGCTGCAACGGAAGATTCGGATGTGATCTTGAACATACCGATCTTAGCGATATTGTCAATATGTGTACCGCCGCAAAGCTCGATGGAGAAATCACCCATCTTTACAACGCGTACAACATTGCCATACTTTTCGCCGAAGAGAGCCATTGCGCCCATTTCCTTAGCTTCAGCAATAGGCATTTCCTTGTTGAGAACCGCAAGCCCTTCTCTGATCTGTTCGTTTACGATATCTTCTGCCTTAGCAAGCTCTTCTGGTGTTACTGCTGAGAAGTGTGTAAAGTCGAATCTGATTCTGTTTGGCTCAACGAGAGAACCAGCCTGCTGTACATGTGTGCCGAGAACACGTCTGAGAGCTTCGTGAATAAGATGTACAGAGGAGTGAGCACCCATGATAGCCTTCCTGCGCTTTGCATCGATCTGAAGTGTAACTTCATCGTTTACGGAAAGCATACCGTTTCCCACATTACAGATGTGGAGGAACTTGCCATCCGGAGACTTCTTTGTATCAACAACATTGAGCTTGCAGTTATCTGTGAAGATAACGCCTGTATCACCAATCTGACCACCGCTTTCGCCGTAGAATGGTGTAGCTTCAACGATTACTGTTGCATCTTCGCCTTCAACTGCTTCGTTTGCGAAAGCATTTTCCTTGATGATAGCAACTACCTTGGACTTGTATTCGTGATGTTCATAGCCAACGAATTCTGTAGCTGCGATTTCCTTGAGAGATACGCCGTCAGCTTCCCAGCCAGGAATATTTGCATCTGCTCTTGCCTTCTTAGCTCTTGTCTTCTGTTCCTGCATTGCCTTTGCAAAGCCTTCTTCGTCAACTGTAAGGCCCTTTTCGGAAAGAATTTCGATTGTGAGGTCGATTGGGAAACCGTATGTGTCGTAAAGCTTGAATGCGTTGTCGCCGTTCATAACTGTTTCGCCGTTCTTTGCCATTTCAGCCAGCATATCATCGAGAATGGAAAGACCGCTTTCAAGAGTCATATGGAAGCGTTCTTCTTCCATGGACATAACCTTCTTGATATATTCCTGCTTTTCAACGAGCTGAGGGTATGCCTTCTCATTGCACTTGATAACTGTATCGCAGACTTCTGTAAGGAATGGTCTGTCTATACCGATAAGCTTACCATGTCTTACTGCACGTCTGAGAAGACGTCTGAGAACGTAGCCTCTGCCTTCGTTGGATGGAATAACGCCATCAGAGATGAGCATTGTTGTACTTCTGATATGGTCTGTGATAACGCGGAGAGAAATATCGCTCTTTGGATCCTTGTGGTATTCAACACCGGAAATCTTTACGATGTGACCCATGATATCCTGCATTGTGTCGACATCAAAGAGGGATTCTACATCCTGCATGATTGCAGCAATTCTTTCGAGACCCATACCTGTGTCGATGTTCTTCTTAGCGAGTGGAGAATACTTGCCGTCACCTTCGTTATTGAACTGTGTGAAAACGAGGTTCCAGAATTCGAGATATCTGTCGCAGTCACAGCCAGGTGCGCAGTTTGGATTATCGCACTTATACTTTTCGCCTCTGTCAAAGTAGATTTCGGAGCAAGGACCGCAAGGATAACCTGTGCCGATTTCCCAGAAGTTATCCTTCTTACCCATTCTGAATACGTGGCTTGGATCTACGCCAACGTCCTTTGTCCAGATGTCAAGAGCTTCGTCATCTTCTTCATAGATAGAAACCCAGAGTCTGTCTACAGGCATATTGAGAACCTTAGTTACGAATTCCCATGCATAGGAAGCTGCTTCCTTCTTGAAGTAATCACCGAAGGAGAAGTTGCCGAGCATTTCAAAGTATGTACCATGACGTGCTGTCTTACCTACATTGTCGATGTCAGGAGTTCTGATACACTTCTGGCAAGTTGTTACTCTTGGCGCAGGAGGTGTCTGTTCACCTGTGAAATATGGCTTGAGAGGAGCCATACCAGCATTGATGAGAAGAAGTGTCTTGTCGTTCTGTGGAACGAGCGGAAAGCTGTCCATACGGAGATGGCCTTTGCTTTCGAAAAATGAGAGATAACGCTCTCTGATTTCATTAAGTCCTAATTTTTCCATGATTTATATTCCTTTTAGTTTGTTTTTTCTTTTCTGATAATTGAAAGTGCAGGTGCATCGCATGGAAGCTTCATTTTGAGCTTCATTTCAGCATGTGGAGCAGATTCAATGTCTTCATCGCGTTCATTGCGAAGGATTTCAGGAACGAACTGCACACATTCACCGTCAGGTCTGAGAACTTCAAGTGTATCGTTTGCGAAGAACTTGTTCTTCTGTGTGAGAAGTGTAAGACCATTCTCATCCTTGCCGTCTACAACTGCAACGATATCCCAGTCTCTGATGTAAATGTTTTCATTGTAATCCTGGCTGTTTGTATCGCCAAAATAGAAACCATTGAAATACTGTCTGTGGCTTACCTTGAAGATTTCATCTCTGATGGAGTCAGGAAGTACGTAATTTTCAGGATCTTCAAAATAAAGGTCGATAGCCTTTCTGTAGGCCTTAGTGATAGCGGCTGTATAGTAGGCAGACTTAGCTCTGCCTTCAATCTTGAAGCTGTTGATACCTGCTTCTACAAGTGCAGGAATATGCTCGATCATACACATATCCTTGGAATTGAAGATGTAGCTGCCCTTGTCATCTTCGATGATAGGCATATACTGACCAGGTCTCTTCTCTTCAACAAGGTGGTACTTCCAACGGCATGGCTGAGCGCAGTTGCCGCGGTTGGAGTCTCTGCCTGTCATATAGTTGGAAAGAAGGCATCTGCCGGAAATCGACATACACATTGAACCATGAATGAATGTTTCGATTTCAAGCTCAGGCGGTGTGTTCTTTCTGATATGAATAACTTCATCAAGTGTAAGCTCACGAGCGAGAACGACACGGTTAGCACCCATATTATAATATGCTGTTGCAGCACCATAGTTTGTTACGTTAGCCTGTGTGCTGATTGTGATGCGGAGCTGAGGAGCAACACGCTTTACAACTTCAAGCACACCGATATCAGCAACAATAACACCATCTGCGCCGAGCTCGGCGATTTTTCTGATATGTTCATCGATAACAGCAAATTCATCATTTCTTGGCATTGTGTTGACTGTTACCATAACTTTTACACCATTTTCATGGCAATGCTTGATTGCTTCACCCATTTCTTCATAAGTGAAGTTGCCTGCGCCTGTTCTCATACCGAACTGGCTGCCTGCCAGATAAACTGCATCGGCGCCATACGCGACGGCAAACTTAAGCTTTTCCATATCGCCTGCA
>SVKW01000123.1 GCA_015068285.1 Oscillospiraceae bacterium
GCGCAGGACAAACTGTCGTGTGTTCATTTGTCACCTCCAATTGTCTACTCGTGATCGTTAAAGGACAAAGCGGTTTTTTCCTCCTCTTTATCCTTTCGCGAAAGCTTTTCAAGGGTTTTAAGCGAGCTTTTAAGACCGTCTATCGCACTGATGATCCCTAAAATCACAGCTGCAATCACAACCCATCTGCCAAGCCCGAATCTGTTCTGCAGCCATATAGCTATGAGAACGAACCCCGCAAGAGGCGCCGCCACAGATATGCCCAGCTGCATGAACCAAACCAGAAGCGCTATATCTTTCATACACTTCACCTCATTGACGAATTACTTTTAATTATACACTAATTCAAAATAATTATCAAGTATTGTTACGTTTTTTTCGCATTTTTCTCCATCATTTTTATCTTTTATTGTCCTATAATACGCACATTTTCCGATATGTGCAGAAAAACTCCCGGCTCTGCACCGGGAGTTTTGTTTTATTCAGGGACTCTCATTGTCAGAGCGGCTTCTGCCGGCATTGTTTCGTCGGGTATTTCTTCGTGCTCGGATGATTTTATACTGAGATGTCCTGTCGTTTCGGCGTCGACACTTTCATTGCGTCCCAGCTTCATAATGAGCTGTTTGCCCCCGGGCACGAATGTCACGCCCGAATAGCTGCCGTAACCGCCGCCCTGCCATGTCAGATGAAGGTCAATATATCGGTTATTTTCCCAATGGCTAAAGAGATAAAACACATCGGAAACGCCTTCGTTGCCTTCAACGCATCCGAGATATCCTATACGGAAATACTCGTCTTCGTAAATCAGCTCATCGCCTTCAAGCTGACGGGGCTCAAGCGCCTTCGCCGCATCTTCGCCTTCGGGATAAATATCAAAGTGATGGGTCACAGAATCGGACTTGTAATCTTCAAATATATCGTGAATGAAAAGCTCGCCCGAATATTCCAGAAGCTGTGCATAGCCTGTCACTTCAAGGTCCTCAGGGTCGTAGACCGCATCGAAATATGAGGTGTGCCCTGCTTCAGCGCCTGTGCCGCGATAGCTTTTTATAAGATAGCCGTTTACTGCCTCCTGCTCCATACTGAGCGCCTTATATTCATCACAGCGGTTTACAAATATTATTTCCTGGAAACGGTAGCCGCTGTCGGCATACAATTCAGAATCGCGGGCAACGACAAGGGCTTCTTCATTGTCCAGAAGCACCTTATCCCCCTCCTGCACCTCATAGCCATTTAGCATGGCATTTTCCTCGCCGTAAGGATAGTAAGCAAAAATATCTGTGTAAATCTGGGCAGAATCGTCGGTAAAACGTCCATCGAGAGAGGTTTCCACCATTGTGATATTTTCAGGGTCGACACCGTATTTTTTCATTTTATCAACAGAAAAAGCCATTTCCACAAGGCTTGTTTCCTCTGCAGGCAGGGTGCCTGTCCAGCTTGGGTCAAAGGATACGCCGTTTATATATGTTGCCATATTTGACAGAAACGCATCTGCGCGCCCCTTGTTTTCGACAGCAAGCTTTAATGTGACATAGCGGCTGTCCTTCTCGACACCGAGAGCCTTGATATTGAGGTTTTTATCGTCATAGACCTCAACGCTTGTTATCTCTTTCAGCTCGCCCTTTTCTGTCTGCAAATTGTCTGCCGCGCCGCTTTCTTCCCCATTGCCTTTTGGCCACATAATTCCGCCTGCAATCGCCGCAACAAGCAGAATTGCTATAAGCAGAGGCAGAATATTTTTCCTGCCGTCCTTTGTCTTTACATGGACTTCCTGAGGGCGCTCAAGGGTTATTTTCGGGGTTTTATTGTCCTTGTGCTGATATTCAATGCCCTTTGCATTGTAGATTTTGTCATAAAACTCATCGTCATTCAGCCCGTATTTCATAATTGCCTGGTTTCTGCCTATTCGCATTGCCAGCGCAGGCGGAAGGTCGACCTTATCGAGATAAATTATAAGCTGCTGCTTATCAAGGTCACGGGAATAGTTGAGCTCGTCCTTGCAGTTTTCGCTGGCGAGATAATTCTCCGACATAAATGCTATGAAAAAGCTGCAGTTTTTCACATGGGAAGCAATATTTTCGTCCCATTCTGTGCCGGGATTTATTCCGTCATCATACCAGATACGGAAGCCATCCTTCTGCATACGGGATATAATCGGCCACACACGGGCGGAATCCTTGTGCGAATAGCTTATGAATATGTAATTTTCGTTGCCTTCGTAAGAAATTGGTCTTTCCAAAATATTCACCTCACTTTTACCAGCTGAAATCGAGATGGATTTTTTGCGGTAAAGCTCGACACTATCTCCGCCGCCTGTACTTTCTTCTATAACAAGGTCAAAGTCTGTATTGCCACTTGTGACATCGTTTTCGTGATTGATAAACTGCGTATCAAATGACTGGGTATCAGGATGGAGATACATTATGCTCCAGAAGCCTTCTCCCTCGAGCTCGCCGTTCTTATGATAGTTTTCAAAGTGTATGTCCAGCTCCTTATCCGACTTGTTATAGCCGTAAAGACGGAAGGCATAGTGGGCTTTGTTGTATTCAAACGTGTCGATAAGGGCGACCACTATATCCTCGTTTTCGATGAGGATTTTATCGTCGCTGTCGAGTATGCGAGGCTCGAAAGTAATGCCTGTGTCCTCCTCAAACCAGACCTCAACATCCTTTTCTTCAAACATCTCGTATGTTTCGATGTCCTGAATTGCAATATGGACAGTTGCTCTGTAAACCTTGTCCTTCTGTGTTGCTTCCCATTCGGAATACACGCAGTTTGTGACCACTGTGCTGTCAGGGAACATTTCCTCATTGCAGCCCGGACCGTAGGCATAGCCGTTGACATCTCTGAAGCTTGTGTAAATTTTGGTCATACGGTCGGATTTATTGGTGGAAACAATGTCGATAACCCAGTCATTTTCCTCATTATAATGAGGATTTGCGATGACTATGCGGGTGTTGTCATCGTCATGGATTACTATGTCATTTTCGCCCGGCTCGAAAATATCCGAGTTGTCATTTTCCCTGCCGTATGGATAATATGTAAAATACTGGTAATCAGGGAAGCCTTTTGTCGTCATTTTGACCTGTATTTTCGTCACATCCTCAGGCTTTTCAATAACATCAGCCACATCTCTTTCAAGATATTCCTTACTCCATTTAAGGAAAATATGGCTTTCGGCAGATGCCGGCAATGTGTGGTCATACTGGGATTCACAGCGCTTGCCGTTTATATATGTTGTGTCGATGAAAAGGTCGATATTTGTATCATTTTTGTTCTCTGCAAGCACATCAAGGATGAGATTGCCCTCTTCGTCGATATACATATCGTGAGTTTTGAGGGTGATATCGTTTTTGCTCAGCAGGCTTTCCTGACGGAGGGCAAACGGGTCTTCGGCGGCTTCTGTCGTTTGCGCCGTCGTTGTTTCAGGCTGATGTGCAGGCTTCATAAAGAATAAGCCTGCCGCCGCAAGCAGAGCAAGCGGAATAAGCACAAGAGGATTGAATTTCTTTTTCTTAACGGCAATTTTCTCCCCGTTTGTAAAGGCAGAAATGCCTTCTGCGTCGTAAAGGCGCTGATAAAAATCGCCCTTGCCGTTTTTGTGCAAGGTCTGACAGCGGCCGAAACGAAGCCCCATGCCTTCGGGCAGCTCGGCTTCTTCAAGGTAGATAAGCAGCTGCTTCTTGCCCAGGTCACGGGAGAAATTAAGCTCGTCCTTGCAGTTTTCGCTGTTTATGTAATTTTTTGAGATAAAAGCGATGAAATATTCGCATCCCGTCACATGAGCGGCGATATTTTCGTCCCATTCTGTGCCCGGGTCTATTCCTTCGTCATACCAGACGCGGTATCCGTCTGCCTGCATCTGCTCAATGACAGGCCAGACCTTGCGGGAATCTTTATGGGAATAGCTTATGAAAATATACGGCTCGTTTCCACGATATGGTACAGGCGGTTTCACGGCAGCACCTCCGATAACTTGTGATATACATATATTATATACGCTTTTAAGGACAGTTGCAAGGGTGAAAAACAAAAAAGGCATCCATATCAGGACACCTATTTTTCTATAATTTTTCTTTTGCAGTTCTGCATGACGCAATCAGCAATCTTCTTATATTTCCACAAAGACATTCTGTATTTTTATATGTTTCTTCATCGATTCGATTTGTTTTATACATCAACTTGAGCCAGTAGCTGGTTTCACTTGTTTCTTTAAGTGCGATTTCGAGCTTAGCTATAAAATCTTTGCGGCTTTGAGCATATTGAGCCTCGTGAATATTAGCGCCAACAGATGTCCCTGAGCGCGCAAGCTGCTCGAGCATAAATGCACTTTTAGGTATTTTTACATTATCAATCAGATTCACAATTTTTACAGAAAATTCAAAGGATAATTCCAGAAGTTTATTGTCGCGCATATCGAACCTCTTTTAAATAATGATATATCGCTAATGCGATATGATATACAGCAAACTGTATGATATATTTACTCTGTAAATATGATATAATATCCGTCAGTGATATGTCGCAGGCATACATCATCCATTGGAAATGGATATCATATCGAAGATATATCATCCGTTTATTTGAAACGGATATCATTGAAAAAAGCACTCTTTGAGGAGTGCTTTTTTCTTGGTGCGGATGAAGGGACTCGAACCCACACGATGTTGCCACCATTGGCACCTGAAGCCAACGCGTCTACCATTCCGCCACATCCGCATATTAGTGTGTCTTTTAAATTTTACACGGTGAGACACTTACACCGAGAGGGGAGACAAACGCTCTGATCCCTGTTTGCTAATCAGCTTTATAATTATAGCACTACAATACTGAAAAGTCAACCGATTTTTGTCAAAATATTTTTTGAAAATGAAAAACGAGAGCAATATTTCAGCCCTCGCCCCTTTCAATTTATGCTAACAAAAATACTAAGCTTGATTAGTAAGCCATATTCATGGCAAGCATATTTGTGCTTACAGTCTGACCTTCTGTAGCCTCTGCAAAGAACTCATCAAAGCGTTCCTGAGAGAGCTTCTTGTCTGCCTGTACATGCCATGCTTCACGGTTTTCACCGACAAAGTACATAATGTGATAGCCGTATTCTGTCTTTACGATGCCGATATCGCCAGGCTTTCTGCCTGCTTCAAAGCACCATTTTTCAAATCCTTCGTCCATTTCATGCTTGCAGACCTCTGTATAAAGGCCGCCTTCTTCTGCATTGTCTTCGGAATACTTGACAGCAAGAGCTGCAAAAGCATCTTCTGTCTTTTCGCCTGCCATATATTCATCATAGATGCCTTCAGCCTTGTCGATAGCTTCCTGATGCTTTGCAACGACCTGTTCGCTGTTTGTTGGGTCTTCTGCTTCTTCAGGCTTTATGAGAATGTGGCGTACGTCGACAGAATTGTAATCTTCAAGGATTCTGCCGTGGAAAAGAATTACTGTGTATTTATCGTCGCCTTCGATGATAGTGCTGTCGCCCGGCTTACGAGCTGGGTCAGAATACCATTCAGCGATTGGACCTGCATCTTCGCGGATCATACCTGCTTCGATATGAGTTACAGAAAGATCTTCGTAATAGCCCTTCATTTCGTCGCTTGCGTGCTCAAGGACAGCCTTGCCGAAGGATTCTGCATCCTTGGCCTTTGCAAGAATATCTTCTGCGATTTCCTTCGCTGCGTCCTTATTCTTGTTTGTAAGAAGATCGTTGCCCTCTGCAACTTCCCAGTTTACATGGTAGAAGTTATAGTCGACAACATCGAGCTTGTCTGGATTTTCCTTATAATATGTTTCAAGTTCTTCAACAGTAGGCTCATATTCAGCCTGAATCTTGTTTACATAGTCGACAGCGTAATATCTCTTTGTTACGAATTCTCTGACTTCCTTTTCGCCGATATTCTTGCCGTATGTCTGATGGAGATACTTGTCTGTATCGGTATTCTGATTCTGAGCAGAGCCGACGAGAGCGTTCATATAGGATTCGACAGAAGCCTTCATTTCATCGCTCATAACATGACCTGCCTTTTCAGCAGCGCCGTAGATGCCGTAGATTTCTGTAAGCTCGGCAACAGCCTGATTGTGGATATAGTCAGACCAGGAGACAGTTTCTGTGTACTGCTGGCTTTCGAGAGGCTTATTGAAGTCAACGCCGTTCTGAGCCATTTCTGTGCCGTATTCATTGATGAGATTGTTCTTTGCGTCTGTGTAGTAAAAACGGTACTCAAGGGCATTTAT
>SVKW01000124.1 GCA_015068285.1 Oscillospiraceae bacterium
ATAAATAAACAAAACAAAAGAGAAGGAATGGAAAAATATGGGAAACTTAATCTTGTCTTTCGCAATATCTTTTATCGTTGCATACCTCATCGGTAAGCCTGTTATCAAAAAGCTTCAGCAGATGAAGTTCGGGCAGAAAATCCTCGAAGACGGCCCGACATGGCATATGTCCAAGCAGTATACACCGACAATGGGCGGCTGGATTTTCATTATTGCGATTTTCGTCGCAATAACTGTCGCTATGCTTTTTGACGGCGGCTTTGATTTCTATTCTGCCGACTTTATCGTGGCGGTTCTCGCCCTCGTTTTCGGCATTATCGGCGCAATCGACGATATGGCAAAGATAAGAAGAAAGCAGAATGAAGGTCTCACAGCTATTCAGAAGCTGCTTCTCCAGATAGGCGCATCTGCAATTTTCATCACAGTACTCCGCAATCTCGGCTATATCGAGCCTGAAATTTTCCTTCCTTTCTTCAAAATAAGCATTGCAGTAAGCTGGCCTCTTTTCCTCTGCTTTGCGATTTTCGCTATCGTAGCCATTGTAAACGCAGTAAATCTCACAGACGGCATCGACGGTCTTGCAACATCGGTCACAATGGTGGTCTGCCTCTTCTTCATCGCGGTTTACACAGTAAGCGCAAAGGCGGGTGTTGTTGTGCCTCTCCGCTTTGTATTCGCCCTTTTAGGCGGTCTGCTTGCCTTCTATCTCTATAACAAATTCCCTGCAAGAGTCTTTATGGGCGACACAGGCTCTCTCTTCCTGGGCGGCGCTGTGGCAGGTATGGCATTTGCTATCAATGCTCCTTTCGCAGTTGTAACTGTCGGCATCATCTATGTTATGGAAACAGCTTCTGTCGTGCTTCAGGTCGGCTATTTCAAGCTGACAGGCGGCAAGCGTATCTTTAAAATGACACCTATCCACCACCATTTTGAAATGTGCGGCTGGAGCGAAAAGAAGATCGGTCTTATTTTCAGTATCATCACACTTATCGCATCAATCATTACTTATTTCGGAATGTAACACCTGATTCACCTTCCGAACGGAGGAAATTACTATCGAAAATCGTGAAAGAAAAATAAAACCGTCAAGAATGGACGAAAGTATGCTTTTCATAGTAATCATGCTTGTTGGCATCGGTCTGGTCATGCTTTATTCGGCAGGCTATGCCACGGCGGCAAGCAAAAAGGCTATGGATTATGACCCCAACTACTTTGTGAAAAATCAGGGCATCTATGCGGTCATCGGCTTTATCGGTCTTTATGTTGCGTCCAGATTTGACTATCATTTATATGCTAAGCTCAACCCCATCATTGCGGCAGGCACACTTGTGCTCATGTACCTCACACCTTTTATCGGTACGTCTGTCAAGGGCGCAAGAAGATGGCTTTTCGGCTTTCAGCCTTCTGAAATCGCCAAGTTTGCCATTATCGTATTCTTTGCCACAATGATGTGCAAAATGGGCAAAAAACGCATGAAAACCTTCCGCTGGGGCTTCTTGTTCTACCTCGGCTGTCTCGGCGTGCTTTTAGGCTCGCTGGTTTTGCAGAAGCACCTTTCTGCCATTATGATCATCAGCATCACCTGCGGCATTATGATGTTCGTGGGCGGCACAAGATTTGTCTATCTTGTCACCCTTGTGGGCATCGGCGTCACAGGCGCTGTGGCTTATATTCTGAAAAATACATACGCAATGGCACGAATCAAGGTCTGGCTCGATCCATTCTCCGATTTCCGCGGCGCAGGCTGGCAGGCTTCCCAGTCGTGGATGGCTATTTCGTCAGGCGGTCTGTGGGGGATGGGTCTCGGTCAGGGCAGACAGAAGCATCTGTTTTTGCCTGAGCCTGCCAACGACTTTATTTTCGCTGTAATATGCGAGGAGCTGGGCTTTGTGGGCGCAATGCTCGTGCTTATCGTCTTCGCATTCTTTATAATCAGAGGCTATGTAATCGCCATCAAAGCTGCCGATAAATTCGGCACGCTTATTGCAACGGGCATCACAACCCATATCGCGCTGCAGATTATTATGAACATCTGCGTTGTCAGCGGTCTTATGCCTGTTACAGGTATTTCGCTGCCGTTTTTCAGCTACGGCGGCACATCTCTCGTTGTGCTTCTGTGCGAAGTGGGCGTGCTTCTCAACATTTCCCGCTTTAAGGCGGTTTTGCCCGATGAGGAAGTTAAAAAACCGAAACATTCTGCCGTTAACGGCGGTTTAATGGAGGAATAATAATGAAGATATTGTTTACAGGCGGCGGCACAGCAGGCCATGTAAATCCTGCCCTTGCCACAGCAAAATATATCAGAGAGCTTGACGATACTGTTGAAATCCGCTTTGCAGGTGCAAAGGGCGGCATCGAAGAAAAGCTTGTCAAAAGAGAGGGCTTCCACCTTTATACTTACGATGTAAAGGGTATTCAGAGAAGCCTTTCGCCAAAGGGCATCGTGACTAATCTCATGCGCGTGAAAAATCTTTTCGGCTCTATAAAGGCTGCGAAAAAGGACCTCACCCTCTGGCGTCCTGATGTAATCATCGGCACAGGCGGCTACGCAAGCTTCCCTATGGTATATGCAGGCGCAAAAATGGGCATTAAGACATCCATGCTTGAGGTCAACGCATACCCTGGTGTGGCTGTGAAATATCTGTCCCAGATGGTGGACAGCGTTATGATAAGCTTCAAGGAAACTGAAAAGCTTATTCCAAAGGCAAAAAAGACTGTTTTCACAGGCTCACCTATCAGAGGTGACATCATCAACGCTTCGGGTGCAAATGTAAAAATGGAAGTTTTTGGAAATGAAAAGCCGCTCCTTCTCTCATTCTGGGGCTCTGTGGGCGCTCAGTATATGAATGAAAAAATGTGTGATTTCATTAAAATTGCACAGGAGGAAAACCTCTTCAATGTAATCCATGCAACGGGCGCAGAGGCTTATAAGTGGATGCCTCCAATGCTTAAGGAAAAGGGCGTAAATGTGGACGACCTTAAAAATATCCGCCTTATGGAATACATCTACGATATGGGCGAAAAGATGGCTGCGGCTGACATTATCATGTGCCGCGGTGGCGCATCCAGCCTTGCTGAAGTGTGCGCAGCAGGCAAGCCTTCTGTAATCGCTCCATCTCCTTATGTAACCGACAACCATCAGGAAAAGAATGCCCGTGTTATCGAAAAGAACGGCGCGGCTGTCGTTGTGCTCGAAAAGCAGATAAGCGGCAAGGATATGTATGAAACTGTCAAGAGCATTATTCTTGACCAGGAGAAGATGGCAGAAATGGGTAAAAATGCCAAGAAAATGGCTGTAACTGACGGTACAGAAAAGATTTTCAAGGAAATCCTCCGTCTTTTTGATGAATCCCAGCGAGCATAATCGCTCCTTGCTTCAGCCTTCCCCTTGATTCACACCCCAACAAGCAGGCTTGTCGGGGACCCCGTTTGGGAAGGGGGACCGTCGAATGATGGTGGAGGGATTGATCACTATTCTATGTGACTCGTCACACCTTAATGTTCCGGAGGAACAATTCATGATGAACAGCATCAATTCATGGCTTGCCAATTCATGACGGAGTCAATTCATTTGAAATAATTCACATAATTTCACTTCTTCACATAGTATGCGATATAAACATACTATCGAGGTGGAATATGAGCAAACTTATCATAGAAGGCTGTCCCCGTTTGTCGGGCAGTGTAAGTGCCAACGGCGCGAAAAACAGTGTGTTGCCCATTCTCGCCGCCACTCTTATCAACGCAGGGGAGAATGTGATTCACAACTGCCCCGACCTGCGCGATGTCGATTCGGCGGTGAATATCCTGCGCCATTTAGGGTGCAAGGTAAGGCGTGAAGGCAAGACGATAATCGTCAACAGCAGTAATATCACAAGATATGATATCCCCGATAATCTCATGCGTGAGATGCGGTCGTCGGTGATATTTTTAGGTCCTGTACTTGCCCGATGCGGCAAAAGCTCAATGAGCTTTCCTGGCGGCTGTGAATTAGGGCCGAGACCGATAGATTTACATATTGACGCCGTCAAAAAGCTTGGAGTAAACGTCACAGAAAGCGGCGGAATTTTGGAATGTACCGCAGGAAAAATGACGGGCAAGGATATAATTCTGCCCTTCCCAAGCGTAGGCGCAACCGAAAATATAATCCTTCTTGCCACAGCGTGCCACGGCAGGACGAGGATAAGAAATGCTGCGCAGGAGCCTGAAATCGACGATTTAATTGCCTTTGTCAATAAGGCAGGCGGTATGGCGGCAAGACGGGGCAGCGAAATCGAAATAATCGGCACACAGACCCGTGAGCATACCGAGCATACTATTATGCCCGACAGAATTGAAACGGCAACCTACCTCTGCATGGGTGCGGCTGTCGGCGGTGATGTGGAAGTGAGGAATACTTATCCACAGTATGTGGAAACTATTACCGAAGCTCTCACGCAGGCGGGGGCGGAAATCTCTGTCCGTAAAGATATTATCCGCATAAAAAGAGATAAACCGCTGGGCAGCATAAAACCTGTCCGCACAATGCCATATCCAGGCTTCCCCACAGACGCTCAGGCGCCGCTTATGGCGGCAATGCTTAAGGCAAGAGGCTCGTCAATTTTTCTTGAAACAATATTTGAAAACCGATACCGCCATGTCAGCGAGCTTATGCGAATGGGTGCAGACATAAAGGTTGCAGGCAGAGTGGCTGTTGTCGAAGGGGTAACAAGGCTTTTCGGCACAAAAGTCAGAGCCACAGACCTGAGAGGCGGAGCTGCAATGTGTATAGCCGCAATGACAGCTATGGGAAAAACAGAGATAGATGATATTCATCATATCGACAGAGGCTATGAGAAGATCGAAAATGTTATCAACGCGCTGGGCGGCAGAGCGTTGAGGGAATAATGCGGAGCTTTATGCTCCGCTTAAAGGAGAAAATTATGGAAAGAAGGAGACGCAAGCGAAGAAGAGACCCCTGGCTCGGCTTCAGCATATTGCTCAGGATAATGGGTGCCTGTGTGGTATGCTGTGCAATTTTCTTTGCGATGACCATCTTTTTTAAGATAGAAAAAATCACCGTCACAGGCGATAACCCATATTCCGACGAAGATGTAATCGCAGCATCGGGAGTGCAGATCGGGGAGAATACATTCTTCCTGAACAAGTTTGCGGCCATCGCAAAAATATATCAGGAATGCCCATATATCGATACGACGGTGATGCGCAGACATCTGCCAAGCGAGCTTGAAATCGCTGTCACAAAATGTATAGGCATCGCCCAGATAGAGTACGGCGGATTTCCGTATATCATCGACAAAAACGGCAAGATCTTAGGGCAGAAAACGGCAGACGACACAAACCGCTATATCAATGTGCTGGGCTGTGACCTGGAGGAGATTGAAGTCGGCAAGTATTTAGAAGATTTTTTACAAAAAGAAAAGGAAAAAACTCTGTTAAATGTCTTGCTCATGGCGCAAAAATATGGTATAATTGAACAGATAGAAAATGTAAATATTGAGAAGTTATATAACCTCACATTTGAGTACACAGACAGGTTCACTGTGCAGCTCGGTTCGGCTGAAAAAATGGAGGACAAGTTCAAGCTGCTGCTGGCAGTTGAAAACGAGCTTGCCTCGGCTGAAAGAGGAATAATAGACATTTCAGACACGGAAAATATCCGTTTTCGTCCAAAATAAATAAAAATTAAGGTGGAGGAAGTTTTATGGGCTTTGAATTTGACACAGGCGTTGAATCTAATGTAAATATTAAAGTTATCGGCGTGGGCGGCGCAGGCGGCAACGCTGTAAACAGAATGATCACATCGGGCCTTCGCGGCATCGACTTTATCGCAATCAATACAGACAAGCAGGCTCTCGATTATTCTGCTTCTACAATCAAGCTTCAGATCGGTGAAAAGATCACAAAGGGTCTCGGCGCAGGCTCCAATCCTGAAATCGGCTGCAAGGCTGCACAGGAAAGCGAAGACGATATCCGCGCTCTTCTCGAAGGCTCCAACATGGTCTTCATCACAGCAGGTATGGGCGGCGGCACAGGCACAGGCGGCGCTCCTGTTGTTGCAAAGATCGCAAAGGAAATGGGTATCCTTACAGTGGGCGTTGTAACAAAGCCATTCAGCTTTGAAGGCAGAAAGCGCACAGACCATGCTGTTATGGGCATCAACAACCTCAAGGACAAT
>SVKW01000125.1 GCA_015068285.1 Oscillospiraceae bacterium
AAGCACTCTTTTCTATATTGTGTAGTGAAAAAATTATTCAGCGTCAGATGCAAAGTTGGAGAAGTAACCCTGGATGTAAACAACAGGTGTGCCCTTGTCGCCCGAGCCGGATGTGAGGTCGCAGAGCGAGCCGATAAGGTCTGTGAGCTGACGAGGTGTTGTACCTTCAGCAGCCATGTTGCCAACGAGGTTGGATTCCTTTTCCTTGATCTTTTCACGGAGAGCAGCGTTGAGCTCTTCGCCCTGGAGGTTGCCGAATTCGTTATCAGCAAGATACTTGATCTTGATTTCGTTTGGTGTGCCTGCAAGACCTGCTGTGTATGCAGGGGAAACTACAGGGTCAGCCAATTCCCAGATGCCGCCGACAGGATCCTTGAAGCCGCCGTCACCGTAGATGAGAACTTCGATCTTCTTGCCTGTGCGCTTTTCGATTTCAGCCTGAACGCCTTCAACATACTTCTGGCAGTCTCTTGGGAAGAGCTTAACCTTATCTTCAGTTGCCTTGTTGGAACCGAGGATACCGTAGTTTTCGTTGTAGCCCGAGCCGTTTACAGGAGCTGTGAGGATATCATCCATGGAGTAAACCTTTGCGCCTGCGTTTGCAAGGATTCTCTTTGTGCGCTTTCTTGTGTGGATATCACAGTTGAGAACGTTGTTTGTGTACTTGAGAATGTCGCGTGGGTTGTTGGAGAAGACGATTTCGATATTGTCGCCGAGGCTCTTGTAGTAGTCGATATAGTCAACACCTGTGAATGTGTGAACTGTATTTCTGCCGAAAATCTTGCGGAATTCTTCTTCTGTGAAGTTGTCCTTATATGGGTCTACACCTGCTTCGTCGATCTGGTCGTAAGTGATGAATGCGTTGCCCACTTCATCGGAAGGGTAAGAGAGCATAACATATACCTTTTTAGCGCCCATAGCAATAGCGCGGAGAAGGATAGCAAATCTGTTACGGCTGAGGATAGGGAAGATAACGCCCACTTCTTCGCCGCCGAACTTGTTCTTGATGTCAGCTGCGATATCGTCTGTTGTAGCATAGTTGCCCTGTGTTCTTGCAACGATAGCTTCTGTCATACCGAGAATATCGCCGTTCTTGATCTTGAAGCCTTCGCCTTCAGCAGCAGCGAGGAGACTGTCGCAGATCATCTTTACAAGGTCATCGCCCTGCTTGAAAATAGGGGTTATAATACCACGTGATGTTACGCCTGTGTACTTCATATAAAAAACCCTTTCTATATTGGAATTGATTAACCTTAGTTTCGTATTAACCTAACAGAATAAGTATACAACCTGAGAGGGAAATTGTCAATAAAAAATCATAAAAAATCTTAAAAAATGCAAAAGCCGGTTGTAAAAGGTGAGGTTTATGGAAAATAAGTTACATTTTGTCAGGATAATAAAATGACACGGGTAAAGAGATTTCCTGCCTCCCTCTGACGAGGGAGGTGTCACAAAGTGACGGAGGGAGAGAACTTATTTAATGTGATTTATCACACATCTGTATTTGCTCTGCAAATATATCATATGCGAAGCGCAAAGCTATCTCTTTACAAACAGCATTTCACGGCAGGAATTGTCTAAAACTGCGAATTTAAAGCCTCTGTTTGTGGCCTCCTGCACCATTTTGCCCACAGCATAAGGAGTCTTTTTCTGTCCGCCGCCGTCGTGAGCAAGGACGATGACACGCTGCTTATTGCCGTATGATTTGATGGCGTTGTCAGCAAGCTGAGAAGCTGTAAAAGGCTTGTTTTCGGCATCCTGAGTGCTGGAATTCCAGTCAAAGCAGACGAAGCCCCTTCTCTCCATCTCGTCTAAAATTGCGCGGTTTACATTCTTTGCTCTGCCATTGTTGGAGCCGCCGGGGAAGCGGTATGCGCAAGGGCGGATGCCCGTTGTTTCATAAATAAGACGGGCAACCTTGTCCATATCGGCAAGGAATGTGTCAACACTCTGGTAAATCGCCTTGTAATCGTGACACCATGTGTGGATTGCAATGGCGTGACCGCGATTTGCGATTTCAAGCAGACGGCTCTTTACACTGTCGAGATTCTTTGAGCCGGGATAGACGAAAAATGTAGCCTTTACGCCGTACTTGTCAAGCTCATCGAGGACTATATCCGTGTTTGCCGAAGGACCATCGTCAAATGTGAGATAAATAGTCTTTTCGGCAGGGTCGACTATATCCTTTTTAGCCGCATAAAGGCCAGGATATTTTGCCTGATAGCCTGTCAGACCGTCGAGCGTTGCACCCGCTGTCTTCCAGCCTTCTTCATAAGGCACAGAGCGGTCGAGCGGATAGGAGATCGGAGCATCAACAGGCACCTCCGGCACTTCAGGCTCAGTAGGGTCGATTGTAGGGAGGGCGATGCTTTCGCGTTCGAGAACGCTCATATATTTTGTGCCGCCTATGTGGGAGACGGGAGTGTGAGTTTCCACATCCTTGTCGGCAGGCGCCATCATTGTGATGTTTGGCGCGCCCAGTGGGTCGTGGTAGTTGTCATAGTAATATTTGCCGACGAAAATGCCTGCGGCTGTGATGACAAGACAGCCGATGCCGGCCGCCATATATTTTAAAAACTTCTTGTTTTTATTGCTTCTTTCTCTGTGTTCCATATTATCCCCATAAAATTTTTCTATATGTACAAGACCTGAAAAGGTCGTGAAAAGTTTCGTATAACTTACCATATATATTATACAATGTAAGTTCGACAAAATCAACGAACAAATAAGTAAAAATTCGTTAAAAAAACATCAGGATTTGCCAAAATATTCTTTTCGTTGTATGATATACCCAGACATAGAAAATGTCGAATATAATACTTAAAGGTACGATATTATGGATATTATCAAAAATGACAACAACACAATGCTGGCTGACTTTTATCAGCTCACAATGGCTCACGGCTACTGGCAGAACAGAATGGCATACAAGACATCGGTCTTTGATATGTTTTTCAGACGTGTGCCTGACGGAGGCGGCTTCTCCATTATGGCAGGCGTTGAGCAGCTTGTGGAATATCTCAAAAATCTCAAGTTTACAGATAATGATATAGAATATTTAAGAAGCAAGAAGTGCTTCTCCGAAAAGTTCCTCGCTTATCTCCGCGACTTCAAGTTTGAATGTGACGTATGGGCAATCAGGGAAGGCACACCTGTTTTCCCTGGTGAACCTGTTGTTGTAGTCCGCGGTCCTGCCGCTCAGGCTCAGTTTATCGAAACAATGTGCCTGCTGACAATCAACCACCAGTGCCTCATCGCAACAAAGGCAAACCGTATGGTCCGCGCTGCGAAGGGCAGAACTGTTCTTGAATTCGGCTCCCGCCGTGCACAGGGCGCAAGCGGCGCTATTTTAGGCGCAAGAGCAGCCTTTATCGGCGGTGTAAACGGCACAGCCTGCGTCAAGGCTGACATCGACTTCGGCGTGCCTGCAGCGGGTACTATGGCTCATTCATGGGTCCAGATGTTCGACAGCGAATTTGACGCATTCAAGGCTTATGCCGAGGTTTATCCTGACAACTGCATCCTCCTCATCGATACATACAATGTTCTCAAGTCTGGTATTCCTAACGCAATCAAGGTTGCAAAGGAAATCCTCGAGCCACAGGGACAGCGTCTCAAGGGCGTAAGAATCGACTCGGGCGACATGGCTTACCTCACAAAGAAGATGAGAAAGATGCTTGACGAAGCCGGTCTTGAAGACTGCAAGATCATCGCATCCAACGCTCTCGATGAAAACCTCATTGCAGACCTTATCAATCAGGGCGCATGCATCGATACATTCGGTATCGGCGAACGCCTTATCGTTTCCCGCAGTGAGCCTGTGTTCGGCGGCGTTTACAAGCTGGTTGCAACAGAGGAAGACGGCGTTTACACACCAAAAATCAAGATTTCCGAAAATGTTGAAAAGGTTACAACACCTTGCTTCAAGCAGGTTTACCGCTTCTTCGACAATGAAACAGGCAAGGCTCTCGGTGACGTGCTGACACTTCACGACGAAGTTATCGACGAAAGCCAGCCATATACACTTTTCCACCCTGTCCACACATGGAAGAAGAAGGTTGTGGAAAATTACACAGCAAAGCCGCTCCTCGAGCCGCTTTTCGTCAAGGGCGAATGTGTATATCAGCACAGAGATGTGCATGAAATCAGAGATTTCTGCAAGGAACAGGTAAATACAATGTGGCCTGAACTTTTGCGTTTTGAAAACCCACAGGAATACTATGTTGACTATTCCAAAAAGCTCTGGAGCATCAAGCAGGAGCTTCTCGAAAAGTTTTAATATTATATAATGTAAGGAGGGCAGAAACGCCCTCCTTTTTGTTGCTCTGTTATGCGGGCGGGCATTGCTCGTCAGCAGATAATGTTATAAGTTAAAGTGAAGAAGTTCGTAATGACAAGTTGTTTAAAGCCTTCCCCTTTGAGGGGAAGGTGGCACGGCAACGCCGTGACGGATGAGGTGTCCTGTAGGGAATGGCGCCCTCGACATTCCGCCTGTTTAATTGCACCGCAGACAAAACAAAAAAGACCGCCATTTCTGACGGTCTTTTATCAAATGGGGATATCTTACTTTACGATTTCGCCCCAGACTTCGCCTGCGCAGGATGCTGCGTTAGCTTCGTCTGTGTCGATGTGCATTGCTGTTGCAAAGTTTTCGGAAACACGGATAACTGTATCGCCGAGGATGAGGTCACGGCCGTTGCCGCAAGCTACCTTAACGGATACGATTTCCTTTTCCTTAACGCCTGCTGCTTCTGCATCTGCAGGAGTCATGTGGATGTGGCGCTTTGCAGCGATAACGCCGATTTCGATATCAACTTCACCTGCTGGGCCAACGAGCTTGCAAGCACCGGAGCCAGCGATGTCGCCGGATTCACGAACAGGAGCTGTTACACCGATGGAACGAGCGTCTGTGAGGGAGATTTCAACCTGAGTTGCCTTACGGCATGGGCCGAGGATAGAAGCGTTGAGAGAGCCCTTAGGACCAACGATCTTAACCTTTTCAGCAGCAGCGAACTGGCCTGGCTGAGAGAGTTCCTTCTTAACTGTGAGTGTAGCGCCTGCACCGAAGAGAGCTTCGAGGTGTTCCTGTGTTACGTGCACGTGACGAGCAGATGTTTCAACAAGTACTTTCATTGTAGTATATTCTCCTTTTGATTAAATTTCTTTTAATGAATACATATTTCTATGCATTACATAAATAATTTAACACAAATTGTCAGTTAAATCAATACCATTCGACAAAATATACGGAAAGTTTTGAAAAATACTTTACAAATTGTCATAATTGAGTTATAATAATCATTACAACAGTTGGTGGAGGCAGATATGCAAGAGGAATTTGCACGCAGATTATCACTTTTAAGACAGGAGAAGAAGCTGAGTCAGCGCAAGGTGGCTCAAAGTCTGGGAGTATCTCAGGCTCTTTTGTCGCACTATGAAAACGGTGTGCGTGAGCCGGGGCTGAGCTTTGTTGTCAATGCAAGCCGCTTCTACGGCGTTTCCTGCGACTATCTTCTCGGCAATGCCATCAGCCGTGACGGTATGGGTCTTAATCCTGATACCATTTACGATGTGTCTGAGCAGAAGGACAATGTGCTTCGCGGCAGCGTTTTCGTAATGCTCAATAAGAAGCTTCTGGTCAACTCTGTTTCCATGCTTATGGAGATTCTCTCCAAGACAGGCAGCAAGGAGCTGGCAAACGAAGTGTGCAACTATCTCACAATAGCTTTCTATAAGGTTTTCAGACTGGTTTACCGCTGTGACAAGGCAAATAATCTTTCCGAATTCCCTGTGCCTGAGGATACTTTCTCCGAAAGCTGCGATATGGAAATGAAGAAGAGCGAGCTTCGTCTCAAGGAGCTTGCAAAGGAAGACATCTCCGTGCCTGTTTCTATGGCAAATCTTCCAAAGGAAAACAGTATGCTTGCGCCATCCCTGCTTTCCATACTTCATAACGCTTCTGAAAAGCTTTTGAAAAAATCTTAAAAATATTTTGAAAAAACGCTTGACTTTTGTGAAAAGCTGTGTTATTATATACAAGCACTCGCAAGAGTACAGCAAAAATAAGCTGGTGTAGCTCAGCCGGTAGAGCAGCTGATTTGTAATCAGCAGGTCGGGGGTTCAAGTCCGTCCACCAGCTCCAATATA
>SVKW01000126.1 GCA_015068285.1 Oscillospiraceae bacterium
TGTATCCTCGACAGTCGGCTCGTCAGCCATGACAGGCTGGAAACGGCGCTCGAGGGCGGCATCCTTTTCGATGTACTTGCGGTATTCGTCAATAGTTGTGGCGCCGATGCAGTGGAGCTCGCCACGTGCAAGCATTGGCTTTAAGAGATTGCCTGCGTCCATGGCGCCGTCGGTCTTGCCTGCGCCGACGATAGTGTGAAGCTCGTCTATGAAGAGGATAATTCTGCCGTCCGACTCCTTGACTTCGCTCAGAACAGCCTTGAGACGCTCTTCAAACTCGCCGCGGTACTTGGCGCCTGCGATGAGAGAGCCCATATCGAGGGCGAAAATAGTCTTATCTTTAAGTCCTTCCGGCACATCGCCCTTCATAATGCGGATTGCCAGACCTTCGACGATGGCTGTCTTGCCGACACCAGGCTCGCCGATGAGGACAGGATTATTCTTGGTTTTGCGTGAAAGAATACGGACAACGCTTCGGATTTCGCTGTCGCGGCCGATTACAGGGTCGATTTTCTGCTGACGGGCACGCTCGACAAGGTCGTAGCCGTACTTTTTCAGCGCATCGTAAGTTGCTTCAGGATTGTCGCTTGTGACGCGGTTTGCGCTTCGCACTGTGCGGAGAGCATTTAAAAAGCCGTTTTTGTCAATGCCGAGACGGCGGAAAAAGTCCTTGACATTGGTTTCGTTTGAGTTGAGAAGTGTCATGAAGATATGCTCGACCGAAACATATTCGTCGTTCATATTTTTTGCGGCATCTTCCGAATCAGAGAGGATTTTTTCGGTTGTAGGGGAAATATAAATCTTGCCTTGCTCTCTCGCTGTGCCCATGGCTTTCGGCAGCTTTGCCACATACTCGTCTGCCATTGTTTTGGCAAGGTCGATATTGATGCCCATTTTTTCCAGGAGCGACGGAATGAGACCGTTTTCCTGATGGACAAGGCTGCTCAGAATATGGATAGGCTCTATCTGGGGATTGCCGTATTCGAGAACGGTTTTTTCGGCATTCTGAATTGCTTCGATGGATTTTTGTGTGAATTTCTGTGCGTTCATAGTTGTTTTTTACCTCCATAGGTAGTTGCTTGCGGCAAGCGTTATACGCTACCGCGTGCGATATATAAATGTGATTTAAGCCCTGTGCCACCTCATCCACCACCAAAGGTGGTCCACCTGTCTCGCTGCGGCTCGGTCACGCCACGGGTCTGACAGCCCACCGGGCTGTCATTCAACACCGCGGTCGCCGTTTCACTACCCTCCAGGGGAAGGCTTTTCAGATGTGCCTGCGGCGCAATTTAATAGGTTTCGCTCCCTCCGTCATCGCTGTGCGATGCCACCTCCCTCGTCTGAGGGAGGCGAGAGATGTTTTAGATTATATATTTATTCTTTTTCAGGGTGCTGGCGTACATTTTCTGGAATTCGTCCGGGGACAGGTCGTTGTAAAGATAGGTCTTTATCGCGCTGTCGAAGCCGTTGATATACTCGCCGAGGGCGACAGAAAGGACAGAGCCGTCACTTAAATCGGTGTTGTTGCCAACAGGGAAGCTGCGCTTGAACTTGCCTTCGCCTATCTCATATTCTATGGCGTCCTTGCGGAAATATTTATGGATGTAATGGGCTTCCATCAGCATCCACAGACGGAAAAATCCGTCCAGTTTATCCAGCAATTCTCGGCTCTGTGTGCGGAAAACCACACGCAATTCGCCGAAATTGCCCTCCGGTGTGCGATAAAGCTCGACAGAATATTTGATTGTCGGGCGGTATTTGTAGTTGAGCGGGCTCTTTAAGGAGAGCATAAAATCGGACGGCTCTTTGGAGACTGTCAGCCCCTCTGAGCGGGAAAGCTCTCTTATAAGGCGGTCGAAAATGCCGCTTATCTTCTGCTCGGGAGTTTCAACGCCGAGATGCTCGGCAAGAATCTGATTTATAAGATTTGAACGGTTTGTGCCGTTTAAATATGCCGCTCTGTCGACAGCTTCGACGACCGAGTCCATAAGCATTATGCTGTACATTGATTTTTTATCCATGATGATTTTCCTTTCGGAGTGTATTGGTGTTTTTGATGTGTTTTATTCTGTTTGTTTTACAGAGTAAAGTCTTTATAAAATCAAAAGCTTTCTCGCCACGCGCAAGGCGTGGAATGCCTACGGCGTGTTCTTTATGACTGCACAAAAGAACCAAAATGCACAAACTGGTCAGGCAGTTTGATCACCGTGACCACATGGGGTTGACACCCCTTTGGAAACCCCATTTTACAAGGTGTGCCTACGGCATATCAGGCTATTGAATAGGTTTACAACCCCTCCACCACCATTCGGTGGTCCCCCTCCCCTTACACAGGGGAGGCTATGGAGGGAATGAGTTTCGTCTGGGGCGGCGTTGCTTTCCGCCCCATGGAGGAATGAGGTATTTGCGATCTATTTCAATTTTGTCGTATGTCTTAACTTCGAGATTATTGTAGCGCATTTTATTAAACTTGTCAATAGGTTTACATAAATATTTTATACAAGTTTTCTTCCGACAATTTTGAGAAATTGTGTCAGAATATTAAAATTTTACATTTTGTAATCGTTTTGTTATTGATATTCCTTTATATATAGTATATAATAAGGTGAAATGGTATTTTTATTTCTATTTGAACAGGAGAATAATATGACACAAAACAACTCTACGAAAGGCAAGCGTGTAAACCAGAGCAAAAAGCGCGGAGCTATTCTCGGTATTGCCGCTGCTGCGCTGGTCATCGTTTTATGTGCCGTTTACATTTTCACCACCGTTTTTATGCCTAAGGGCATATTCAGGGGCGTCACATTTATGGATAGGGATCTTGCCATGATGAGCCAGACTCAGGCCGAACAGACTATCCGTCAGGCTGTCGATTCTCTCGGTATTTCGGAAAATATCGAGCTGACTTTAGGCTATGACAAGTTTGACATTTCCACAACCCTCAGCACTTCAAATATCGACGCCAAGGCTCTTGCCGAAGACGCTTACAATTACGGCAGAGAAGGCTCTTTCTTTGAAAGACTGAACGCCATCAAGGCGGCGAAAAAGGAGGGTTACAAGCTTTCCTGCGATATCGCACCTGACAGAGATGCTCTTCTCACTCAGATCGACGAGGCTATCAAGGCTGCAGGCGAAAATGCAGGCAACGAGCTTTATGAGATCAAGGGCGAGGAGATTATCGTAAATCTCTCCCACGGCATGAGCTACGACAGAGAAAAGATTGCCGACCTTCTTGTTGAAAAGATCACGGCTCTCGATTTTGCACCTGTTACTTATGAAGCTGACGAAGGCGAAATCACAGGCGCGGCTCTCAAGAGCATGATCGACAGAGAAATGGCTGAGCCTACGGTCGATGTAAACGACCCTACCTGCCAGACAATCATTCCGGGCGTTATCGGCTATACTCTCAAGGCTTCTCAGGCTGACTATCTCATTGAAAATGCTGAAAGCGACACTATCGCAATCCCTGTTACAGTTACAAATCCTACTTACACAGACGAGCAGTACAAGTCGATGATTTTCCGCGATGTGCTTTCAAGCCAGGCTACATCCTTCAACGGCAATCAGATTCAGCGTACTGCAAATATCCGCATTGCGGCAAACGACTGTGAGACTGTCATTATGCCGGGCGAGGAATTCTCCTACACAGAGCAGGTTGGCAGAATCACACGCGAAAAGGGCTATCAGGATGCTTTAGTATTCAGCCAGGGCGAGGTCGTTGACGGTCTCGGCGGCGGCGTTTGCCAGGTTTCTTCCACAATTTACATGGCGGCTATGTATGCTGACATGGAAATCACAGTAAGACGAAACCACAGCTTTGTTGTTTCCTATACACCTGTCGGTCAGGACGCTACATTCGTTTACGGCGGTCAGGACTTCAAGTTCAGAAACAACACAAACTTCCCTATCAAGGTCGACTGTAATGTGGGCAAAAACTCCATCACAGTAAACATCATCGGCACTCAGGAAACACCGGGCAAATCTGTCAAGGTTGTCACTGAAATTCTTTCGACAAATCCGTTTGAAGAACAGCACGTTTATGACCCTACACTTGCCCCTGACGAAGTAAAGGTAAAGAATGTGGGCTATACAGGCTACAAGGCCAACACATACCGCATTATTTACATCGACGGCAAGGAGGTTTCCAGAACTTTTGAGGCTTCCAGCACATACAAGCGCCTTGACAAGGTGACACTTTACGGCACAGACCCTAATGCTCCTGTCGTTGAGCCTGTAGTGCCTCCGACAGAAGCTCCGCCTGTAGTCGAGCCTGTTGTACCTCCGACAGAGGCGCCGACAACTGCTCCTGCAGAAGCTCCGACAGAGGCAACCGAGGGCACAACTGCGGCGGAATAGTATGTATCACCTGCGGTGATGCGATATGTTTGCTTTGCAAACGTTGTGGTGCCTGCGGCGCATTGAATAAGTTCACTCCCTCCGTCACACTTCGTGTGCCACCTCCCTCGTCTGAGGGAGGCAAGAAAGCTATATTTTAAATTCTTGCGGAAAGAACAATGCATCCCCAGAAATGTAACCCACCCCAATGTGTCCATTTGTGAGGAACGAACACACAAGGGGTCCAGGGGTGTCCCTTGGTCCCGTGATCAAACTGCGTGGACCAGTTTGGGCATTTTGCTTCTTTTGTGCAAGCATAAAGAAGTCGTCTAAGACGCTCCACGCCTTGCGCGTGGCGGGGAAGCTAATAGCTTAAGTAGTACATTACTCTGTAAAATAAGCTTTATGCCACCTCATCCACCACTAACGTGGTCCCCCTTCTCCCACTGGAGAAGGCTCATTACGGACCGTCGAGGACGCCGGTCCCTACATTCTTTTCTGCATCCTGCACATTCAACTAAAACTCCACAGAGGAAAACATGAAAAATTTCAACACATCTTACATTAAAAAATCGGCAAAATCTTTTATCAACGCCAACAAGGGCGAGGTGAGAAAGGCGGCTCTGCTCAGCCTTGTCATCGCTCTTATCATTCATTTTGCTCTCAGCCTTATAGGCAGCAGCTCCCTTTCCATTATCGGCATCGTGCTGCTCATCATTCTTCCTGCCCCTGCGCAGATCGGCTATCTCAATATGTGCCACCGCATGAACAAGGGCATGGACGCATCCTTCAATAATGTTCTTGACTTCTATAAAAACGGCAAAAAGCTCAAGGACAGCCTTTTAACTCAGCTTTACTACTGGGGCAACCTTGCAATCTGGTTTATCGCCTATGTATTCTGTCCTATGGGTATTATGTATCTTATCTGGGGCGACACACTTGCAGGCGGCGACGCTCTTCTCAAGATGTCTGTTGCCTATGTGCTTTTCGGCGGCACACTTATCATTGCCGCTGTGCCTTATCTTTTTCACATGCTCAGATATTCGGGCGGTCTTTTCTACGCAGGCGAGGAAACACATCTTGGCATCAAGATGCGTTTTGACATCGGCAAGGATTTCATCAAGCCGCATATCTACCGCTATCTTATTCTTTCGATTTCCTACGCTCCAAGCTGGATAATCTCCGTTGTGCCTATCCTTGCGGCTATGCTTTTCGCAACATCGCTTCCTGCTGTTGTCACATACGCTCTCGGTATTTTCGGCTATACATATTATACTATGGTGTTTATGCCTCAGTTCAATATGGCTTCCATGCTTATGTTTGAGCGTATGCAGAAGCCTGACGAGGAAATGCCTTATAATATTAACGGCGAAATGGTTGAGTTCCATGTTGGCAGAAAGCCAAAGGATAAGAAGCCTATCTATCACGCAAAGAGAAAGGGTTCGGGCAAGAAGTAGCACGCAGAGCGTGAGTGAAGCGTGTTATCCACATGAAGAAATGAAGCGGCTTCGCCGTGAAGTGTGTCCTCTGGACACGATAATGTGTGACAAGTCACATTGGATAAAACGGGCTACGCTCTGCGGGAGGGCATACTCCAGAGCACTAGCTTCGCGTCGCGAGACCCTCCCCTACATCTTCCTTGTTAAGAACAGGTTTGTAGGGGCGGCGGTTCCATCCCCGCCCGCTTATTCAATCCGTGCGAAGCACACAATATTAAATAAAACGCCCCTCGGGCTACACCTCATCCGTCAATCTTCGATTGACACCTTCCCCAATGGGGTCCCCAG